>JBNMOP010000020.1:0-31943 GCA_051275005.1 Gammaproteobacteria bacterium
CTCGGGACGGGCTCGAACCGCCGACCTAGTGATTAACATTCACCGAATCAGGATTTTAGAATTTCAGGTTAAAATATGGCTGGGGGGGAGAGGACTCGAACCTCTACTGGCGGAGTCAGAGTATGCCATCTTCAAATAAAATTTCTTGCAGAGACCGTCTAAACTGCAAGCAAAAAATCCCATAGCCATGCCCAAAAAATCCATTGGTGCAATTTCTATAACTGTATGAATTCTATGTAAATGGTGGGCCCGGGAGGACTCGAACCTCCGACCAATGGATTATGAGTCCACGGCTCTAACCAACTGAGCTACAGGCCCGGATAAGATAGTGCTAAATCAGTATTTCTGAGTTTATATCAAAAAGCCTATGCACAAAACAGTGTACCCAAGGATTTATACAGATTGATTAAACTACGAATCCAGAAACGTTTTTAATTCTTCGGAGCGGCTTGGGTGTCGTAATTTCCGTAGCGCCTTTGCTTCAATTTGGCGGATGCGTTCACGGGTAACGTCAAACTGTTTACCTACTTCTTCCAAAGTATGATCAGTATTCATATTAATACCAAAACGCATTCGTAAAACCTTTGCTTCACGGGCAGTAAGTCCTTCCAATGCAAATTTCGTGGCGCCTTTTAATCCTTCAAAGCTGGCAAAATCACTAGGTGCCAAGGTATTACCATCTTCAATAAAATCACCCAGATGTGAATCGTCATCATCCCCAATGGGTGTTTCCATGGAAATGGGTTCTTTTGCGATTTTCAATACCTTTCTGATTTTATCTTCTGGCATCTCCATTTTTATAGCTAGCTCTTCGGGAGTGGGTTCACGACCCTTTTCCTGAAGTATCTGACGGGAGATACGGTTTAATTTGTTAATAGTTTCTATCATATGTACCGGTATACGGATAGTGCGGGCCTGATCAGCGATTGATCGAGTGATGGCTTGGCGAATCCACCAGGTTGCATAGGTAGAGAATTTATAGCCTCGGCGGTATTCAAACTTATCCACGGCCTTCATCAAGCCAATATTACCTTCCTGAATTAAATCCAGGAATAGTAGACCACGGTTGGTATATTTTTTGGCAATGGAGATTACCAATCTTAGGTTGGCCTCTACCATTTCCTTTTTTGCACGTCTTGCTTTGGCTTCTCCAATAGAAATCTTGCGATTAATATCCTTTATTTCATCGAGTGTAAGTAAATTATTTTCAATAAATAGTGCCAGCTTTCCTTGAATATTTACTATCTCAGGTTGGATTTCTTTAATATTCTTGGCGTAATTCTTTTTTGTTTTACTAATGTCACTTGCCCACTTCAGGTTTATCTCGTTACCTGGAAACAAAGCTATAAAATCTTTTCTTGGCATATTTCCAGTTTTGACACAAAGGCGTAAAATTTCTCTTTCTGAACTGCGTATTGTATTGATGAGTTTCTTGATGTTATATGTCAATCTTTCAATAAATTTTGGTGCGAGACGTAACTCAAGAAATTTTTCTGTTAATTCCTCGTTTAGTGAAATGGATTTTTTATGGGTTCTGCCATTGCGTTTGAGTGATTTCAGTAATTTATCTTGTAGCTTGCTGATTGCAGTCAAGCTTGTTTTTACGGCTTCAAGATCAATAGTTGCTACTGGTTCATCTTCGTCATCATCATCAGCATCTGATTCACTTCCATCGTTAGCCGATGTATTCATGACAATACCAGTATCGGGATAATCTTCCTGATCCGTAAAGCCAACTATAATGTCTGATAATTTCAGTTGTTCTTTTTCAACCGCATCATAACAATCTAGTAAAATCTGAGCTGTACCAGGATAAGTAGATAAAGATGTAAGAATTTGTTTAATACCTTTTTCAATGCGTTTTGCAATTTTAATTTCGCCTTCGCGGGTCAATAAATCAACAGTTCCCATCTCGCGCATATACATGCGAACAGGATCTGTGGTTCGACCAAATTCACTTTCAACACCTATTAATGGCGAAACAGAATCATTATTCCGATTAGCGTCATTACTTGCCATTAATACATCAAGATCAGGTGGAGATTCATGAACTTCAATACCCATTTCATTAATCATATTAACGATATCTTCAATCTGTTCAGGATCGACTATTCCGTCTGGGAGTGATTCATTAACTTCGTGGTAGGTTAGAAATCCTTGTTCTTTTCCTTTTGCTATAAGTATTTTTAATTGTGACTCTTCATCGATTTCATCGGAAACTAAATTCGGTTCATTTTCATCTTCTGAAGAATTAATTAAAGCTGTAGGTCGTCTTGGCATAGCTAGTCTTCTATAAGTACCTGATTTGATAATAAAAAAGCAGAAAAGTTAATCGGCCATTATAGCATAATTCTGCATATCATGCTATATAGATTTACTTTTTTGGATTCTTATTAAGGTGATTGCCAGCCTGTAACCACTGGGCCCTTTCCTCATCCGATAATTCACTGGGTCGTTTATTGGGTAATATTTGCCGAGATTTTATGTCTCGTTTCTTTTTAAGTAGTGCCAGTGAGTTAAGTAATTCTATTTCGGGGTCTGAAAGGGCAGTAATTCGTTCATCGCTATCGGCAGCGATTTGTTTGAGTCGATTCTCATACTTGCTACCACGCCAGTTTTCGATTATGCCAGCACAACTTACTTCAGGGCGGGAATGAATTAATTCGACAATTTCTCGAAGAAAACTGGCTCCTGGGTCTGGAATTTCGTCCAGTTCAGAGGGGGATTCAATCAGGCGTGCAAGTTCTGGCCTGGATAGGAGTATTTCAATAATTATTGTTACCGCTGTTCGTGAGCCACTATTGGACATGGATTTTATTGCAACTCTTTGAATTATTTGTATATTTTTAACTTTAGGAACCAAAGGTTCTATATTTTTCACGGGTATATTGGCCATTTCAGCAAGATCGGACATAAGCATTTGGCGTAGTGCGCCCATGGGTAGCATGGATATATATGGTATTGCCTTGTCTACAAAGCTTGATCGGCCTTCCCTGTTATCAAGGTCGACATTGGTCTTTAATGTATTTAGTAAGTAATCTGAAAGGGGAACAAAATTACTCTGGTCTTCAAAAAAATCACGACCGTTTTCCCGAACAAAATCATCTGGATCAATACCATCAGGCATAAAAATAAAAAAAGCCTGTTTGCCGTCTTGTAAATATGGCAGTGATATTTCCATTGCCCGCCATGCGGCGTTTTTACCGGCCTCATCGCCATCAAAGCAAAAAATTACCTGATCGACGTAGCGATATAATCGATTGAGATGATCTGCAGTACAGGCGACACCTAATGTGGCAACGACATTTGGAATATCAAATTGTGCCAGAGCAAGGACATCCATATAACCCTCAACCACAAATATTCTTTGATTTTCTTTGGAATGCTGTTTTGCTTGCGGTAGACCATAGAGTTCTCTACCTTTGTGAAATATGGGAGTTTCAGGAGAGTTCAAATATTTGGGGGTATCATCCCCAAGTGTCCTGCCTCCAAAACCGATAATTCTGCTACGGTGATCACGAATTGGATATATAATGCGATCACGAAATCTATCGTAATACCCGCCCCCAGTGTTGCGGAGAATGATCATTCCTAGTTTATCTAATCTGTTTAATGCTTCTTGAGATGCTCCAAAATTACTGATCAGATTGTCCCATCCTGGTGGTGCATAACCTAGTTCAAAAGTTGACGCCAGTTCTCCAGTGATTCCTCTGTTCTTCAGGTAGTCTATTGCTCGCTTTGATTCTGGGTGATCTTTTAACTGGTTGCGATAATAGCGGACGATCAACTCCATCAATTCATATAGTTCTGTCAGGCCATTGTTACTGGATATTGGACCACCTTCATGGGGTACTTCAAGCCCTGCCTTGCTGGCGAGTTCTTCTATTACCTCTAGAAATTCCATGCGATTGTAATCCATGAGAAATGAGATAGCAGTTCCGTTGGCGCCGCATCCAAAGCAATGATAGAACTGTTTTTCCTGGCTTACTGTAAATGAAGGAGTCTTTTCATCGTGAAAAGGACAAAGCCCCAGAAAGTTTTTCCCACCCTTACGTAGATTTACAAAGTTATCAACAATATCAACGATATCGGTACGGGCCAATAAATCGTCGATAAAGGTTTGTGGAATTCTTCCAGGCATAGTTGTAAGAAATTATAGCCACCCTTGGTGCTGGGAGCACGAAGTAATCTGTGATTAGCGGAAATTCGGTGTCAGGGTTTCAGGACAATACTGATTTGACGATTTTACTAACATTAGACATATCAGTTCGTCCCTGTAATTCAGGCTTTAAAATTCCCATTACTTTACCCATATCTTTTATGGACTCGGCTGCGGCGGTCTTTATTGCAGCATTTACAATCTTGCTTACATCCTCTTCAGATAATTGTTCTGGAAGATATGCTTGAACAATGAGGAGTTCGGATTTTTCCTTCTCAACAAGATCATTGCGGCCAGCATCTTCAAATTGTTGTATAGAATCTTTATGCTGACGCGCTAGTTTATCGATTATGGCAAGCACGTGGCTGTCATCTAATTCGATTCGTTCGTCTACTTCTTTCTGTTTTATTGCTGCAGTAATCATACGTAAGGTAATCAATCGTTCTTTTTCACGATTGCGCAGGGCAGATTTTATATCATCGCTTAACTGTAGTTTGAGATTACTCATGGTGAGTTCAACACCGGTATAATTATACGGATGTTAGTATAGGCGATTGTGTCTGGAATTCTCTTTGAAAAGACGTTTTTGATTACGTTTAACAGCTGCTGCTGCCTTACGTTTTCTTATTTGAGTTGGTTTTTCATAAAATTCTCGACGGTGTACTTCAGCCAGAGTACCTGCTTTTTCACAAGCGCGTTTAAACCGACGTAGGGCGATATCGAAGGGTTCATTGTCTCTTACTTTTACAAACGGCATCTAATTGCTGATCCTTTATGAAATGTTTATTGTATTTATTGGGAAAAGTGGTGAATTCTAGTGTTATATCCGTTAAATGCAAGATGATTTGGAAAATTTCGCATAATATGTGCCTCGATTATGAAGATACTAGGGATAGAAACGTCTTGTGACGAGACCGGATTGGCAGTTTATGACTCTGATTCCGGCATTCTTGCAGATGTGGTACATAGCCAGATTGATATACATAAGGTCTATGGAGGGGTCGTGCCGGAGTTGGCTTCACGAGATCATATCAGGCGAATTACCCCTCTCATTCATAAAACACTCGATATAGCAGGTATTGAAAAGAATGAATTAGATGGTATTGCGTATACCGCAGGCCCAGGTCTGGTCGGGGCATTACTGGTCGGAGCAGCAGTAGGACGTAGTCTGGCATATTCCCTGGGAATTCCAGCGGTAGGAATTCATCACATGGAGGCACATCTGCTGGCGCCAATGTTGGAAGATAATGCACCCAGTTGTCCATTTCTTGCTTTACTTGTTTCAGGCGGACATACCCAGATTATTCAAGTGGAAAAGCCGGGTGATTATGTTTTATTGGGAGAATCGTTGGATGATGCAGCAGGTGAGGCATTTGATAAAACGGCAAAACTACTTGGATTAGATTATCCCGGTGGACCTGCAATTTCGGCCCTCGCTGAATCTGGAGATCCAGACCGATTTAACTTCCCGCGCCCAATGACAAACCGACCAGGACTGGATTTTAGTTTCAGTGGGTTAAAAACTCATGCAATGAAAATTCTAAGGCAGTCAGATTTAGATGAGCAAACGAGGGCGGACATCGCAAGGGCCTTTGTCGATGCTGCAGTAGATACATTAACGATAAAATGCAGACGAGCGATGAAACAAACCGGAATATTCACCTTGATAGCGGCAGGAGGTGTTAGTGCAAATAGACAATTGCGGAAGAGTTTGGTTGATATGGTTGCTGAGGTTGGGGGTCAGGTATTTTATCCGCGATTAGAATATTGCACTGATAATGGCGCGATGATCGCTTATGCAGGTTATTTACGTCTACGGGATGGTCATATGGAACCCTTGTCATTTGCTGCACACCCCAGATGGTCCCTGGCTGATTCCGAGTAATCGGATTGAAAATTTAATTAGACAGGATTAACAAGATAAAATTTATAAATATTTCTAAATTTTTTAAATATCATGTCTAATTATCGAAATAATTTCTTTTGATACTCTAGTTGTTTAATCCCCAATCCATACCTGAAATTTAAAAATTTAAAAATTTAATTAGTGAATTTGTTAATCCTGTCTATAAATCCAAATAAATTCTGCCAATATTGAAATGATTTACCTCAACCTGCACCTAAAACATAAAATTTTGATTAGTGGACTTGTTAATCTTGTAAATCCTGACTATTAATCGAAATAAATTTCTGCCGATATTTTATTGATTAACTTCAGTCGATACATAAAATATGAGTTATTGAATAGTTATCCCGTAAATTTTGTCTCACGTTGTATGTTTTTTTTCTGCACCTATTCTCGATTCAGTCCCTGCCAACAATCTTTCAATATTCTTACGGTGTCGTACCAATAGAAATAAGGCCATAACCGTAAAGCTCCCTACATAGGACATATCTGGCGTCAGCCAGATAGCATATACCGGTGCTAACATTGCCGCAGTCATGCCTGCTGCTGAAGAATATCGAAAGAGTATGGCGATCAATGCCCAGGAGAAGATAAACAATAAGCCAACTAACCAGGAAGTAGCGAGTAATACGCCGAGTAGAGTGGCAACACCTTTGCCGCCTTTGAAGTGGAAAAAAATCGGATATGTATGTCCAAGAAAAACGGCTATCCCTGAGACTGCAATTACCCAATCTGCGACGCCAATATATTGTGATACTAAAATAGGGAGAACGCCTTTTATCAAGTCACCAAACAAGGCAATGCTGCCCGCCTTTGTGCCATGTAGCCGGTAGACATTGGTAGCACCTGGATTCCCTGAACCGCCTTTACGGGGATCTGATAACCCCATCACTTTGCAGACCAAAATGGCTGCGGATAATGAACCCAGTAAATATGCAGAGACTATAGCTAAGATATTGATAATCATTTTGATATTGGACGTTGAATTTGCTCCAAATTCAAGTTATTCATAGTGGAGCTAATCCTGTAATATCAGGAACGTAGTTATATTTGACGGATTGACCCTGATTTTACCTGTTATTAAATTACACAACGGATGTTACTCATTGATTAAACATCCAAATTAAAATTTTTAGAAAGTGAACATATAACATGGATATTGTATACCTAAACGACTTGCGCGTAGAAACCGTAATAGGTATCTATGATTGGGAACGTCGCACCAAACAAATAGTAATTCTGGATATTGAAATGGGTACAGATATCATTAAGGCGTCAGAAACTGACAGTATTGAACATACCCTTGATTACAAGGCGGTGGCAAAGAGATTGTTTGCGTATATAGGTGAAAGTGAGTTTCAATTGGTTGAAACATTAGCAGAGAAAGTTTCCGAAATTCTTCTCAAAGAGTTTAAAGTCCCCTGGTGCCGAATTAGACTCAACAAAAAAGGTGCCGTTAGAGGTGTGCGTGATGTAGGTGTCATCATCGAACGAGGTAGCAAAGATTAGTATGGCAAAGGCATTTATTGGTATTGGCAGTAATGTAGATCGAGATCATAACATTGGATCAGGTATAAATCAGCTTGCCGAGATAGATTCAAATTTAATTGTTTCTACTGTATATGAAAGTAAGGCTTATGGTTTTACAGGTGATAATTTTTATAATCTGGCTGTAGGACTCGATACCAGGATTCCAGCATTAGAATTAAATAAGTTGCTAAGGGATATAGAGAATAAGCATGGCAGGTTACGAAATATCCCTCGATTTTCGTCTCGCAACCTGGATCTGGATTTACTAATATATGATGATTTAGTGAGGCACGACAAGGAGTTGGATGTGCCGCGTCAGGATATTATAAGCTATGCTTTTGTATTGAAACCGCTAGCAGAGATAGCCTCAGAGTTTATACATCCAGAGTCAGGATTAAAAATTGGCGATATTTGGGAATCTTTTAATAAATCTGAGCAGGAATTATGGCCAGTAACATTATCGATTTGATAACCCACTGTGATACAAACCAAGGTGAAATAAATGATTAATTATCTCAAGCTTACAGTTATTTTTATGATATTTTTATTTCTATCTGGGTGTAGTAGTTCTGGTGAAGTGAAAAAATTAGAAACACTGGATGATGCCATAGAAGAATATGCCTATGCATTAAGATGGGGACGTATTGATGATGCTCTTTCATATCATATTAATGAAGATGGCATCAGGCCTGATATAGATGTATCAAATATGAAATTCATTCGTGTTACAGGATTTAATATCAAACGAAGAACAATGAATCCTGAGCAAACAGAGGCGACAGTACAAAGTGAGTTAAATTATTATCATGATCAGTATGGAACATTGAAATCCCTGGAATATACACAACAATGGTGGTACCAACCTGATTCCGGGAAATGGTTGCTCAATAGTGAATATCCACAGTTTAAATGATTCTCTGGTACAAGGTTGGTAACACAAATGTTCAAGAACAAATAATCGTTCTAAATTTTATTTTGTAAATTACATTCTATTTAATTATTACGTCCGCCATCCACATTGATAACCTGGCCAGTAATGTATTCCGCTTTATCTATGAGGAAATAAACTGCATTTGCAATGTCCGATGATGTCCCCAGCTTTTGTAATAATGTCTCGGATAGTATCTTTTGCTTCCGATCCTCATCAATAGTATCTGGCCAGAGTATTGCCCCTGGTGATACGGCATTGACTCTTATTAAAGGTCCCAGTTCGATAGCCATAGCCTTTGTCAACATTATCAAGCCTGCCTTTGCGACAGAATAAACAGTGTGTTGTTTTAATGGCTGTTCACCATAAATATCTGTGATATTGATAATACAGCCATTGACCTGACTTAATTGTTGCTGACATGATTGAGCCAGGAAAAAGGGAGCCATCATGTTTGTGCCTACCAATTCATTCCATTGTTTTTGTGTTGTCTCTTCGAATGGTGTTGGATAAAACAATGATGCATTGTTTACTAGCACATCCAGTCTGCCAGTAAAATTCAAGGCTTCGGTCGTCATTGCAGCATAAGAATCAATATCAAGCAGGTCGCCTTGTAGAATATAGGCAGAACCGGATCGGATATTATTTAGTGTCTCTTTCAGCTGATTCGCCGCTATTTCCGATGTATTGTAGTGAATAATAATGTTCATACCATGTCCATGCAGGACCCTGGCAATGGTCGCACCAATTCGTTTTGCTGCACCGGTTATAAGTACTGTTTTGCTATTCATGGCTTGGGTATGATAATCACTCAATAATTATAACCATGATCAATCTTTTATTGCTGCATATATAATTTAACAATGAATAATTCTCAGCAAGACAATTCATCATTGCCCAATGGGTGGCCAGTACCAGATGCGATAGCACTGCAATATAGCCACAAACTGGCTGAACTTATTACAGGTGAAATTGAGGTAAATGACGGACAGATCAGTTTTGAGCGATTTATGCAGATGGCACTATACCAACCCGGTATTGGGTATTACAGTGCCGGGGCCAGGAAGTTTGGCAAAGATGGAGATTTTACAACTGCACCTGAGATTTCATCATTATATTCTGCATGTATTGCCAGACAGTGCGAACAAGTTTTCGAGTTAACAGGATCAAATACTATACTTGAATTGGGTGCTGGTTCGGGTGCTATGGCATCTGACATATTATCTGACTTAAGACGTAGGTCGAATATGCCAGATACATATTTAATACTTGAAACGAGTGCTGATTTACGTGATAGACAACAACAGAGGCTACATAACGACCATCCAGATTTTATTGACCGTATCCATTGGTTAGATAGCTTACCAACCGCACATTTAAATGGCGTGATCCTTGCCAATGAAGTATTGGATGCCATGCCCGTCAATCGAATTAAATTCGACAAGGATGACGTACATGAATTAATGGTCGGTCACGAATTGAATGAATTTCACTGGCAATACCGTTTAGTAAGTAACGAGTTAATGATGGAGGTGGATAGCCGTCTGAGCCGATTAAAAGAAAATTTTTCTGATGGCTATGTCACGGAAATCAATTGCTTGATTCCTGCCTTTATACATTCGTTGTCAGAGGTGATCGGATCCGGTGCAATATTTTTGTTAGACTATGGTTATCCCCGGTATGAGTTTTACCATCCGCAGAGAACAGAAGGGACGTTAATTTGTCATTATCGACATCGGAGTCATGACAATCCGTTTATATATCTCGGCAACCAGGACATCACTGCATTCATAGATTTTACTAGCGTCGCTCAATGTGGTCATGACTATGGACTGGATGTGAAGGGCTATAGTTCCCAGGCTGGATTTTTAATGTCTATGGGGATCGAACAGGTAATTAAGGAGTATGGTGACGATAGTAAAAATAACACATTGATACTTTCACAACAGGCGGGTCAATTATTATTACCTGGTCAGATGGGTGAAAAATTTAAGGTAATGGCATTGACCCGTAATATAACGACTGAACTTGATGGCTTTAAGTTGGCTAATACCATCCATCGTCTTTAAATCTCGTGCCAGATTTCTTTAAATCAAAATATCCCCGAGTAGTAATGATTGTTGGTGTGTGCTCTTTATTTGCATGTGTAAACAATTCGATACGCGAAAATAATCTGACAACAGAAGATTACGAGGTAGGCTCACTCATTAAAACAAACATTGGCGAGGTGATTGAAGTACAGGTAAAGGAATCCAGGATTCACCTCAGAGAAATGATGGTTAAACTATATAAACGTAATCCGAGAGAGCTTATAAAATCACAATATGCAACTACAATTGAAGAAAATGTCGTACGTCTATTTGACCTTGATCATGACTGGCAATTTTCTGAATTCAAAGGGCAATATGGCAGTGAGGTTATTATTTTGACCTTTAAACCTGAATATTAAGGGGACAGGGTTTATAGACTCATGGCCCGGCCTGTTGTATATGTTAATGGAGGCATACAATAACAAAAGATCGTTTTATCTGTTTCAGGCGCCCGATGCTCAAAATTTGTACAATCTTGCGCGTAACATAGAAATAGCTGTATGGAAACTGGGCAATACCCATGATGAGTCAGGTGAACTGTATCTGTATAGTAACTCGCTTGCCAATGAAGAAACCAATTTAAGTTATGAAAGATTGTTTGGAAAATTAATCAGTTTACAGGACACCATGGCTATTATTATCTCGGAAAGAACTAATCGCACTATAATCAAGGTAATTCAACAAATGGTGTCTGCGGTGTTTTTACCTATTTTATAACTATGGCGACAGAATATTTACATTACTTATTGCTCGGCCTGATACAGGGAATTACCGAGTTTTTACCTATTTCAAGTTCTGCCCATTTGATTCTAGTTCCACGATTATTGAATTGGCATGATCAAGGACTTGCTGTGGATGTTGCAGCTCACGTTGGTAGCTTATGTGCTGTAATATTTTATTTTCGTAGTGATTTAAAAAAGATGTTAACACGATGGTACACATCCGGGTTTAGTCTTAAGGATGACCAGTCTCTATATGTCTGGTACCTGGCGGTTGCCACGATACCCATTGCAATTATCGGTTTGTTGTCCAGTGATTATGTCGAGATTTATTTAAGAGATCCTCTGGTAATTGCTGGTACTACTATAGTATTCGGTTTGCTTTTATGGTGGGCGGATTATGCTGGAAAGCAAACCCGGGATGAATCGGGACTAAGTTGGAAAGATGTATTCATTATTGGTGCATTCCAGGTCCTCGCATTGATACCCGGGACGTCCCGATCCGGAATTACGATTAGTGCAGGTTTACTCCTGGGGTTGAACAGAGCGTCAGCTGCCAGGTTTGCGTTTTTATTATCAGTGCCAACTATATTGCTTGCCGGTGGTTATGAAGGATTGAAGTTAATTTTATCTTCTACGGTAGTAGATTGGATTGCTTTTTTGATTATTGTTGTGACTTCATTTATTACCGCAGTTTTTACAATTCATTATTTTCTCAAATTCCTGAATCAGACAGGTATGTTACCTTATGTTATATACCGGCTTTTTCTTGGTGCAACATTAATCTATTTGTTTATTTGATTCGGCATCAAATCCAGCCCAATCAGATTATATTAACGATAGTAGTTTTGATCTTAATAGGAATATTAGTCAGTAACTCTATTTTAGAGAATAAAAATACTGTTTTGGGGATGGGTTACTAATCGGATTGGTTTGTGAGATCTGGTCGTTGGCTTTTTCTTTCATACAATTTACCTAAATAGAAACCTGTTGCCGCCCAGATAGCTGCGATCCCTGCACCCACTATTCCCACTACTGTGAACCCAAGCCCCAAACCTTCCGTCAGTCCCGTAAAAAACCAGGCGGTTATTGTATCGCCACCACGGTATACAACTACGTCTATAACAGGCTTTGCTTTAAAGCGGGTTTCTTTATCTACCTCTGTAAACAGCATTTCTTTGCTAGGTTTGGTAATTGCGTTATTACCAGCACGTCTAACGACCTGCAAGGCAAGTAGCACCGTAATTATTGGGGAAAATGCCAGAATTAACATACCTGCTATTACCAGCATAGGCATCGATGCCAGAGTAAATCCAATACCAAGTTTTTTTACTATCCTGCCTGTTGCAAAAAATGCTACTGCAAACGTCAATACATTTACCAGCCAGTCTATACCGCCTAGTATCTGGGTTCTTGTATCACGGTCATAAATTTCCAGCAGATTTTTTTGTTCAAAATATATAAATGTGCTGATCATGGTGTAGAGTAAAATAAATGCGCCAATCCCAAGTAAGTAAGGATCTTGAAAAAATAATTTAAATCCAGCAATAGGATTTCCACCAATCTTGAGAGTATCGAGGTCAGCATGAACATCTTCGTTATGTAGTTCGGAAACTTTTAGTTTTGCCAGGTACATTATAATTGGTATGGTTGAGATGAGCATTACTGATGCGATTAACATTAGCGTGTCAGTGCCTAAAATACCAGCGAACAATGTCGGGATACTGGGTCCGACCAAAGCACCAGCACTGGCCCCGGCAGCGATAATCGCAAACAGTCTTTGGGCTTGTTCCTTATTATATATGTCAGACATATAGCTCCAAAATACCGAAAGATGGAATAAGGCAAAAAAACTGACCCAGACATAAAATGACATATCTACCAGGGTACGATCGGGTACCAGGTTTGCGCCCAGAAAAAAGCAAATGAAACTAAGTGCAAAAAAGGTGTAGACGCCTGGCACTACGTGTTTAAATTTAACATTTGAAACAATGAAACCGTAAATTGCGACCAAGGCAATACTAATAAATAAATTAATTGTCCATAACATGCTTACTTCGGAGTCACTCCAGTCACTCGCCATGGCGTCGCGAACTGGACGCATGATGAAATATGAGGCCATGAGGATAAACACAAACAAAAACGACAGAATTGTCGATTTTAATTCATTGGTTTCAATATGGGCAGTTTTTTTAATTAACCAGTTAATGATGTTGTTATATGCCATAGTAATACCTTGTTGATTGGTGTGTCATTAACACCTTAAAGTTTTGCTATCCTGATAGAGATTGCTTTGATTCTATTATGGCATTTATTCTAAGTTGATGAACAGCTTTGGCGATCTCTGGTCCAACCATTTCATTGGATCTAACAGTTTCCATATCAATATTTTGTGCCGATTCAAAATACATTTTAAATTGACTGGCTTGTGGGTATTCTCTGTCGGTAAAGCCGGTTCGACCTTTGGCATCAGCTTCACAGGCAATTAAAAATTGATCAAATCGTTCTGGACGGCGAAAGGCATCCATGGCCTCCAGCTTTTTAACAATAGTCTCTGCGCGTAGCTCGTTTATGGTGTGACAAATCAAATGATAACGACAAACAATTATCGCCAGGTCGCGGTACCGGTTAGGTATTTTTAGTCGATTACAAAATGCTTTAACAATTTTTACACCACGCTCTTCATGACCTTTATGTTTTGGTAAAATATCCTTAGGTGTCGTTGCTTTTCCCAGGTCATGGACCAATGCCGCGAAACGCACAGTTTTGTCTTTAGATAACCCTATGGCTTGATCCAGTACCATCATGGTATGAACCCCTGTATCTATTTCAGGGTGATGATTTTCAGGTTGTGGGACACCAAATAGACTGTCAATCTCGGGGAATACTTGTTTTAGTGCATTGCATTCTCGTAAAACCTTAAAAAAACGGCTTGCGTAATTGTATCCAAATGTTTTATCCAGCTCTGCCCAGATTCGTTCTGGTACCAGTGCTGCCAGTTCACCCGACTCAGAAATATCCTTCATAATGTCCATGGTCTCAGGTGCTATAGCAAAATTAAATCGAGCTGCAAAACGTGCAATTCGTAGTACTCTTAGTGGGTCTTCGATAAATGCAGGTGAAACATGGCGCAATATTTTATTTTCAAGATCAGCTTTTCCATTAAATGGATCGATCAGACTGCCATTTTCATCTTCTGCAATGGCATTTACAGTCAGGTCACGTCGTAACAGGTCTTGCTCGAGGGTGACATCTTCGGCTGCATGAAAAGAAAATCCTTTATAGCCTGGTGATGTTTTTCTCTCGGTTCTCGCCAGTGCATATTCTTCATGAGTATCGGGATGTAAAAAGACCGGAAAATCACTACCAATTGCCTTGTAACCAAGAGAAAACATTTCATCGGGTGTGCTCCCAACAACCAGCCAGTCACGATCAGTAATGGGTAACCCGAGTAACTTATCACGTATAGACCCACCGACCTGATAGATTTTCATTGAGTATCTTATGTTTGCTGGATAAAAAGTTAATGAATTGATCTTTATTAATCAATCAGTGCAATTAAGGTTGAACCATTAAAGATATGATTCAGTGTCTGATCAATAAATTAAATACATAGTGATAGAATAATACGTAAAACATCAAATATTATCTAAGCATTTCGTCCTGATTGTTTTCTATAAGTATCGTAGTGAGATCTAAAGTTACTCTTTGAGAGATATTGAGGAACAATTGTCTCAATAGCTGTCGGAGTTATATTAAACATTTCCAGAGAATTTTTTTTTGAAACGCTGTCTACCTTTAAGGATAAATAATTATCATTGGAAAAAGGTTTTTCAATCTTTAGTAGACTGAAGAAGAATCCAGCCATATCAAATACAGTGGCCTGGATCCGTGACAGGATATCAGGCAGTGGATAAATTATCCGTTTCATATTTAAACATTCACAGGTGTACTCGACTAATTCTTGTAATGTATAAATTTTTGGACCACATATATCCAGACGTTTACCATAGCAGTCCGTATCATCCAGGCTGGCAACCATAGCCTTCGTCAAATCTCCGATATATACCGGGCTAAATTTTGACATAGGACAAGCCAGAGGAAAGATAACAGGTGTAATCTTAAGCAGTGAGGCAAAGCGGTTGAAAAAACTGTCCCCTGGACCAAAAATGACAGAAGGTCTAAAGCTGGTAGTCTTGATGAGCCGACTCGAATGGGCAAGATTTTCAGCTTCTGCCTTGGTACGAAGATAATGACTTGGGGCATCTTCTGCTGCATTTAACGCACTCATTTGTAATACGCGTTTAATGCCAAGTTGCTCGCATATATTGATTACATTTTGCGTAAGCGTGACATGGGCTAGTCTGAATATTTTACCATTTGTCCCCGGTTCATTAAGTATCCCTACCAAATTTATAACAGCGTCACAGTCAGTCATGTGAGTTAATAGTAAATCTGGATCATGAATGTTAGTTTCAACGAGATCAAGGTTTGGGAGCAGGATCAGCTCATTTTTATTTAAATCTCGATTTCGTGTCAGAATTCGAACTTCATATCCCTTTGCTACCAGGCTATTAGCCAGGCTGCGACCTACAAAACCTGTTCCACCTAGAATACATATTTTCTTGATCTTCATTTATTGTTTACAGTCCTGATATTTTAGAAGAAACCGAACAAGATAAATTAGCAATATTGCTGCTATCTTTAGATGAAATATTACTCATCCTTTTACTAATCCGTGTTACTTCATTGTTTATTCGCCAGTCATATAATGTTGCATAGAACATTATTCTTGAGACATATTTCCTTGTTTCATTGTAGGGAATTTTCTCAATCCATATATCTGCTTCCATACATTCATCTTTCGGAATCCATCTTGCTACAGCATTGGGACCTGCATTATAAGAAGCAGTTGCCAGGATAATGCTGTTATACCGATCATATACCTTCTTTAAATATGCGGAACCAATTGTGATATTTTTGTCAGGTTCTAACAAGTAACTATTTTGAAAACTTTTAAAATTAATCGACTCGGCTGTTTCCTTGCCCGTTGCTGGCATTATCTGCATTAGTCCCAGAGCGCCGGAAGGTGAGCGGGCATCTACCATAAATGCACTTTCAGTTCTGGTTAATGCATACATCCAACCCAGGTCAAGCTTGCGCATTGTTGAATATTTTTTCATCGTTTCTTCAAAGACTATGGGGAACCTGAGTATCAAGTCATCATATGCTTTTGCCTTGCCGAGGGTTAATATTGTTCGGTCATGCCAACCCCAATTCGATACAATCATTGCCGCAACTTGTAATTCATATGAACTTAACTTATTTACTATAAAATTCCATTCCCGACGGGCGTAATATTTATTACCAATCATATGAAGTTCATGGGCACGTTTTACCCCTGGTCTGTCTGACACTGCATGCCATGTTTCCATATCCTCAGGCAATGACTGATGGCCAATGGTATAGTCTGATTTAATACGGTCTGCGGCCATAAACCCGTAATAGTCTCGTTCGAGAGCCAGAGTATTATATAATTTATTTGCTGCTGGTTTATCACCAGTCATTTCCAATGCCCTTGCTCGCCAGTATTGCCAACGAAGTCGAATGGATTCATCCGGCGGTGTTCCCTCGGTCCATCTTACCAGCGCAGACCAATCATTATTTTCTAGCGCATCACGTAGTCGCCAATGGAAAATATCTTCATTCACATTATTATTGTCAATTGTATTGAGCAATTCTTTTGACTTTTTATGTTTACTGATTACTGCACGAACAGCAAGTGAGCGGTCAATCTTACGGATTTGTTCCTCACTAAATAAATACGTAGAATTTAGTTTTTCCCAGCGTGTAATGGCCGTGTCAATATCAGCCGCTGCTAACCTGTTCATGGCTTGGGACAGGATTTCCCGCGCAATAGATGTATCTTCCATGTCAAGATTACTGGTGCCTCTTGCTGGATTTTTATATGTACTTATCCACCTGGCGACTAATTTCTGATCTGTGGGTTCCAGTCGATTTGAAAGATATTTTGCCAATTGTATTTTGTTGTTTTGCATTGCAAGACGGACTCTTTCCCAAACAAGTTCATTCGTCATCAAGTCACTTTTGTATAACAGTGCGAAAGCAGGATCACATTCTTCAGGTTGAGATTCCCCTGCAAGCCACATAGATCGCGTGTCTTCAAGTAAATACGAATTATTATTGGTTTTGATTCTGGCCTGCAGCTGGTAACACTTTAATACAGTGTCAGTCTGTGTTGTGTAATTATCCAGAAATGTTTGCCATCTTCCTTTTCTTATCAGTACTCTTAACCACCGTTTTCGTAAATCATTGGTAATTGGCAAATCATTATATTGTTTTAGAAAATTTATGATGTCTTCGTCATCAATGCTGGATAAACGAGGTCTGATATAATCATGTAGTAGATAAGGATAAAGCGGGTAATCAATCAGTGAACCTGTGAGTTTCTTAAATGTTGTTAATTGACCTGCACTTAAAGATTTTTGCGCCTGTAAATAAAGCTTACGTTGATCCTCAATAGTTTGTTGTGCACAGACAGCCTGAATAGATATTATAAGCAGAAGCCCTAATATCGAACTGATATGTCTGTAGAGAACCGGCTTTTGCCCTAAATTCATGGAAGGTTGTTATGTATTTTTATTCGTTAATATTAGTTTTTTTTATAAAAAACGTAGCGCATTATTCATTTACTTACTATTCTAGTGAAAGGATACGATTTATTTAAGTAGATTCATACAGGGATAAATCCGCACATCAAATGCATATGATAACGCAGCAAAGATATTTTATGGGTATTCCTGCATTTCTATACCTAGATCCTGTCATTTGTCTGAATAAGGGTTCAACTCAACCAGAATTTCTATTAAAAACTATAAAAAAACCTGAAAAGTCAGATAAATGTAAAAAACTAGTATGTTTTATCTGCCAAAATATGATTACGGACGAATTAGAACGTATAGACCTCCTAGGCAGAAATGAGCATTGCCGTACCAATCCAGCAGGGTTTAAATATAATATTGAATGTTTTGGCGAGGCACCGGGTTGTGCCATATACGGAAGTCCTACTATGGAATATTCGTGGTTTGATGGTTATCACTGGCAAATTGCAGGATGTAAATTATGTGGTGAACATCTGGGTTGGATGTTTAAAGGTGCTGATCGATTTTTTGGATTAATTAAGGGGAAGATAATTTTTGAGCAATCTTGATATGAAAATATTTTGCTAGATTATTTCTATCCTATTTTTCAATTCATGATATCGATGCAGTTGGGCCACCGTTTTTATAATGCTATTTATTTTTCTGTTGAAGAATAACCCGAATATACAACTGCGGGTCTATTTTATTTTATCTATGTATTCGGATACTTTCTCTGGATGCCAACCGTAGTCACTCCATCCTTCGCAATTTTTTAGTACAATTGATGACAATGCTTCGATATGATCTTGTTCATCATTTAATGCCGGTATGTATGAAAACTGTTTGCCACCTGCATTGAGATAGATGCTTCGATATCTGATCTGGATTTCTTCCAGGGTTTCCAGACAGTCTGCTGAAAATCCGGGACAAATAACATGAATGTTTGAGATGTTATTCTTGGCACAGTCAACCAGAACATCATCGGCATAGGGTTGTAGCCATTCCATTGGTCCAAACCTTGACTGAAACGTAACCTTCCATTGATGGTCTTCAAGTTTCAGTTGTTCAGCTACAAGCCTGGCCGTCTTATGGCATTCACAGAAATAGGGGTCACCTGCATCAAAATATTTTTTTGGTAAGCCATGAAATGAAAATAATAATTTATCTGGTCTGCCATGTTCTGCCCAATGAATTCGTATGCTTTCAGCTAAGGCAGATATATAACCTGCATCATCGTGATAATGTGAAATAAATCGCATTTCTGGTACCTGTCGCCAGGTTTGAAAAACCCTGGCTACCTCATCAAATGTTGAACCAGTGGTGGTAGCTGAATATTGCGGATATAAAGGAAATATTAAAATTCTCTGTGCATTGGCATTGCGTAATTTATCAAGGGCAGATTTGATTGAAGGTTCACCATATCGCATAGCAACTTCTACCTTGATGGGGTATGAAAGAGCTGTCTCTAAAACCTTTCTTATTTTTTCTGTCTGTCGAAAGGTAATTACCTTGAGGGGGGAACCCTCATTGGTCCAGATTTGAGCATAAGCACTGGCAGACCGTTTTGGTCTTAAGGTAAGAATAAATCCATAAAGTATCGGCCACCATAGAATACGAGGAGTCTCTATTACACGTTTATCATTAAGAAACTCTGCAAGATATTTCCTGAGGGCTTTTTTTGTAGGGGCCTGTGGTGTGCCGAGATTTGTTAGCAGTATCCCGGTAACCGGAACTGTGTCATGAGGGGCTATGCTGTTACCTATAAATTGTGCCATATATCGTCCTGTTTATTTATATATCTACTCTACTCGTTTTTGGCTTGATGTTCTCTTAATACCTTTCGATACTCTTCATAAATTTTGATACAAATATCACCCGTGTTCGATTTTTTATCGATATTATCTATATAGAATCTTACTAATGATCGCATAGCTCCTTCAACTTGCCCAGCTTGTGATGGCGGCTCAGTCCTTTTAGCTAAACGTTTTAGATATTTAAGTAAAAACCATTCTATAGAGTGTGATTCAGGATTTGTTCCATCAATTTCTTTAATATGTCGGTTTACAACAATACGCAGGCTGTCAAAATGGATATTTCTCATAACTTTTCTTCAACCTAGTCTCAAAGCGACTATAGGCGGTGTGCGCATTACTTGGCGTGTGCCTGCCAGGCCTGCAATTATTATTATGCTCGCGCTAATTAGTGGAGCAAACAGCCAGATTCTATAGTCAATTTTAACATCCATACTAAAGACGTACTTAGCTAGTAATATCTCTACCAGCGTGGCAGAAAATGCGGCAAGAAATCCAGCTATAAGTCCAATAAATAGAAATTCAATAATAAGTCCATATCGGATCTGTTTTCTAGAAGCGCCAATACTACTTAACAGTGCAGATTCGTAAGTGCGTTCATTATGTGTTGTCTGTAATGCTGCAATTAAGACAATAATGCCAGTGAGTATCGTGAAACCAAAAACAAACTCTACTGTACTAACCACCTGGTCCATTATTTTACGTACCTCAGTAATTAAGGCATCTAAATCATATACAGTAATACTGGGGAATTGTTTGACCACATCAATAATAAAATTTTTACGTTGAGGAGGTATATATACACTGGTGACAAAACTGGCCGGGAAATTTTCAAGCGCCCCGGGACTTGCGACGACGAAGAAATTTACATTAAATGAATCCCAATCAACTTGTCTGATACTAGTGATCATTCCGGTAACTTCACTGCCAGCGATTAAAAAAGTGAGAGTATCGTTTATACCAACCCCTAGTTCACTGGCCATGCGTTCTTCTAATGAAAACTGGAACCCTTCTCCTGTTGAAGGTTCCCACCATTGGCCCTGGGTAATGATGTTCGCAGCTGGCAGGTCCTCAGACCAGCTCAGGTTATAGCCTCTATTTGCCCATCGTCGAGTTTCTTGATTCTGAATATTTTCTATGACAATTTTTTCCTGGTTAATTGCTGACAGTCTTGCTCTTGTCATAGGATAAAGATTTGTAGGAGTATTTTTGTCTGTTTCCAGATAGGTTGTGAGGCGTGTTACATCTTCTTGTTGTATGTTAATTAGAAAATAATTAGGTGTACCATCAGGTAAGCGGTTGCGCCATGAATCTAACAAGTCTGTTCTTACTAATGTAAGTAACAACATAACCATTATTCCAAGACCAATGCCTAATATTTGCGCTACACTCAGGTTAGCTCGACGAACAATATTCGATATTCCAAATCGGAATGTGAAACCAATACTTGAACGATACCGATCTAATAATCGTATCAGTAATAAAGCTCCAATAATTAGTAGAATAGCGGTTAAAAATATTCCTAGAAATGAATAAATAGTCAGCTTGATATTCCCCGATTGCCAGGGAGTGAGTAGAGCTAATGCCAGGATTGCAGCACCATAACAACTCATACCACTTATCGGCACCGGACTCAGATCCCTACGTAATACATGTAATGGTGAAACTTCACGTAATCTAAGTATCTGCGGCAGTGAAAACCCCATGACCGTGACTATCCCGGCAAACATACCATGTAACACTGGATATAATGATGCCGCTGGCAATACTGTATTTGTCATACCAACAAGCATCGATGCCAGCATCATTTGTGCAAGAAACCCCAACACACAACCTATTAGACTGCTGCCAATTGAGAGAATTAATAATTGCACAATATAAATAGTCAGGATTGTATTTTGCTGCGCCCCGAGGCAGCGTAATATAGCGCAATTGTCAAAATGGCGAGTGACGTATTGCTGGGATGACATAGCTACAGCGAGACCTGCCAGTGCGATGCTCACTAGAACCGCTAAGCCAAGAAATTGTTCAGCCCGATCCAGGGCAGATCTCAATTCAGGTCGTGCATCCCGTATACCTTGTGCTCTTAACCCTTCTCCAATTTGTATATTATTTCGAAATTCACTTATAGAAGCTGCTTCACCACCAAGTAACAACCTGTAATCAACTCTGCTGGCAGGTAAAATTAAATTTGTAGCCGGTAAATCCGATAGGTTCATCATCAGGCGTGGTGCAATATTAAACATATCACCACCACGATCAGGTTCATAGGTTATGATTTTAGAAACTGTAAGCTGAGACTCGCCGACTTGAACACTGGATCCTATTGCAATATTCAGTATCTGAAATAATCTGCTATCTACCCATACCGTCCCGGGTTCCGGAATTTGGTCGGTATTTATCTCATTAGAAAATAAGTTATCAGTGATTCGTAAA
This sequence comes from Gammaproteobacteria bacterium, assembly GCA_051275005.1. Classification (GTDB taxonomy): domain Bacteria; phylum Pseudomonadota; class Gammaproteobacteria; order Eutrophobiales; family Eutrophobiaceae; genus Eutrophobius. Next base: position 22,242 of record JBNMOP010000020.1, read on the forward strand.
ATTCCACGAATAGGATATCCAAATTCAACAGCCTTAATTTCAGCCATTTGAATATTTTCACCTGCGACAACCATACTTCTTATGCTGGTGATATTTGTCTGGATCAAATTGAACGTAGTTGCCTGTCGAAATATTTCTACTGGAATGGGTTGCCTGGATTCCAGGACTAGATCTGCAGCAAGTAATTCCGTGGCTTGTGTTTCAGTAGCTTGATTGACTCGGTCAGTAAAAAAACTGACAGAGGTTAGACTGGATACCGCAACAATTATTGCAATCGATATCAGGCGCATTTCTCCTGCGCGCCAATCTCTTGAAAATGATAATAATGCCAATCTTAGCAGCTTCATTATTGCTCCGGTATGATCTGGCCACCCGCCAGAGTTAACCTATGGTTACAGTGTTCAGCGATGCTTTGGTCATGGGTCACCATTACCAGTGTTGTACCATGTTCCTGATTCAGTTTGAAAATAAGATCGATAATAGTTTTAGCTGTTTTATGGTCAAGATTACCAGTGGGTTCATCAGCGAAAAGAATTTTAGGGTTTGCAACAAATGCCCTTGCAATCGCAACTCGCTGTTGCTCACCCCCTGATAGTTGATTAGGATAATGCTGAAGCCGCATGTCGAGGCCTACTTCGGTTAACCGTTGCCTTGCAATTGATTGTGCTGCATTTATTCCTGCTAATTCGAGCGGAAGCATTACATTTTCAATAGCTGTTAGATTTTTTAGAAGCTGAAATGATTGAAAAACAAATCCTACTTGTTGATTACGTAGCTTGGCGCGACCATCTTCATCCAGTGTATTCAGATCAATGTTATTAAATAAAACTTTACCACTGGTTGAAACATCCAGCCCAGCTAGTAGTCCAAGTAGCGTAGACTTGCCTGAACCTGAGACGCCCACTATAGCAAGACTATCTCCGTTATTCAGGGAGAAATTAATGTTCTGAAGTATAGTCAGTAGACCAGCAGGACTAGAAACTTGCTTTGTTAGATGCTCAGCCTGCAAAATGATGTTAGAGGAATTATTCATGGTGCGTAAATTTATATTAGTAATATTATTTATACTTTCTTTCCATGCCAATGCTCAGGAAAAAACAATTCTGATCCTGGCAGATAGCCTTAGTGCCAGTTATGGTATCGCAATTGACCAGGGTTGGGTCTCACTACTTCAAAAAAGATTAAATGAGCAAGGTTATTCTTATAATGTTTTCAACGCTAGTATTAGCGGTGATACAACTCATGGCGCACTATCAAGACTTGATATGATATTAGAAGAAATGGATCCAGAAATTACTATACTTGAATTAGGTGGGAATGATGGATTGAGGGGATTAGCTATAGATGAAATTAAATCTAATCTGGATGGAATAATAAACAAATTGATTCTCGAAGACAGTCAGATACTTCTAGTGCAGATCATAATTCCACCAAATTATGGTAAGTTTTATATCGACAAATTTACTGGTATTTATAATGAACTTGCGGGGTTACATGACATTATACTTGGTCGTTTTATCCTCGAAGGTATAGCAGATAAACCTGAACTAATGCAAAATGATGGCATACATCCAACGTCAGAGGCACAGGAATTAATGCTGGATAACATTTGGCCAGATCTTACACCCTTACTAGATTAAGATTAGAATATATCCCATGTTGTATTGCAGCGAATGTAGTGCTGAAGTTGAATTAAAAATACCGGATGGCGATAATCGTCAGCGATACGTGTGTATTAAATGTAACTCCATTCATTATCAAAATCCCAAAATAGTAGCGGGATGTATACCCGTATGGGATGATCAGGTCTTGCTTTGCAAACGGGCAATTGAGCCACAGTATGGTTTTTGGACATTACCTGCGGGATTTATGGAAAACGGTGAGTCAACTTTACAAGCTGCGATTCGAGAGACCATGGAAGAAGCCAATGCTCGTGTCAAGATTCTAGATATTTATATGATCATAAATCTGCCCCATGTTAATCAGGTGTATATGATGTATCGCTCCAGAATGATAGATAAGAATTACGCTTCAGGATCAGAAAGTCTTGAAGTTGATTTATACAAGGAAGAAGATATACCTTGGAATTTATTGGCGTTTCCTGTGATTCGAGAAACACTGAAGTACTATTACATGGACAGAAAACAGGGAGAGTTCAGGATCCGTACCGGTGAGATTCTCAGGGAGGCAGGCAGTTATGATTTTAACCTACATACCTGATGTAGTTAATCTAGTCTTGAGGAAGCCATTTCCCAAAACTGCACTCATACACCTTTCCCTCTGTTATAATCTGTTTTCCCTGGTCATATTCTACATCGTTCCAGAAACATGTTAGTTCCATCTCTGACATCTGTACCGTAGCTTCATCGCTATTTGGTCCAAGAATTTCCGAACTTTTTTTGGATGGATCATCTGCGCCGACTTCTATTGCATCACCCATTTTTATCTCCCATTCATGTTTTTACAGGGTAATCATAATATTAACCGCCTCAGTCCGCCAGCTTTAAAGCATTAATATTTCGTCGTTAGAACCTAGATTTACCTTGAAATTCAAATCAGGATCGTTATTGTTACGCCTTCTTTGAGCAAAGAAACAATTTTAACGAATTAATTATGGAGAATTTGAATGATAAGTCCGCACGGTTCAGTAGATTTAAACCCACTGTATGTTGATGATATTAATGAAAGAGAGAAGTTAATAAAAGATGCAGAAGGTCTTCCTCAATTATTGTTGAGCTCCGCTGCTGCCGCCAATGCGGTAATGCTGGGTGCCGGGTATTTTACCCCATTAAATGGGTATATGAATCGTGAAGATGCAATCAGTGTTGCGACAAATATGTGCACCTCTTCCGGATTATTCTGGCCTGTACCCTGTCTAAACAGGACAAACGATATTTCTGGCATAGAAAACGCAAAGCGTATTGCTTTGTTGGATCCTAATGTTGCGGGTCATCCCGTTATTGCTATCCAGGATATTGAGGCCATCGAGACCATTTCTGATGCTGAAATTGAAGAGATGACCAAACAAATATTTGGAACCAATGACGCTGATCATCCGGGTGTTGGTACTTTTATATCGGAAGGAAAGTATATTATCTCAGGACCCATCCAGGTATTAAATTATAGCTATTTTAGTATGGATTTTCCTGACACATTTCGTACAGCGGTTCAGATACGAGATGAGATTGCGAGCAATGGTTGGGAAACAGTGGTTGCGTTCCAGACCAGAAATCCTATGCATAGGGCACATGAAGAGCTTTGTAAAATGGCGAGTGAAGCGGTGAACGCCGATGGCATATTAATTCATATGTTACTGGGAAAATTGAAAAAAGGGGATATTCCTGCAGATATTCGTGATGCTGCAATAAGAAAAATGGTCGAACTATATTTCCCTCCTGAGACAGTGATGGTAACTGGATATGGATTTGATATGTTATATGCAGGCCCCCGCGAGGCATTATTACATGCTGTATTTCGTCAAAATGCAGGGTGCAGCCACCTTATCGTAGGTCGTGATCATGCCGGAGTAGGTGCTTACTACGGTCCATTTGATGCTCAAACAATCTTTAATGATCTAAAACCAGATTCGTTAATAATTAAAATTTTCAATGCTGACCATACTGCCTATTCAAAAAAGCTGAATAAAGTGGTGATGATGAGAGACGTACCTGACCATAACCCAGAAGATTTTGTTTTGCTTTCCGGAACCAAAGTTAGAGACATGTTGGCAGCGGGGCAGGATTTGCCCGAGGAATTTGCCAGACCAGAGGTGGCCAAAATTCTCATGGAATTCTACCAAAATGAATCTCAGAGCTAGTACCTGGATATCATATTTTCTATTTTTATTGACTAAAATCAAAAATCGTCTATATTGTTAGCACTCACTAAGCATGAGTGCTAACAATATTAATTAGTTACTTTAAATTCAATGGTTTAATGAACAAATGGAGGTTCAAATAATGAATATTCGACCATTACATGATCGGGTGATCGTGAAACGCATCGAGGAAGATAAAACTTCTGCCGGTGGAATTGTTATACCAGATAGCGCGGCTGAAAAACCTATCCAAGGTGAAGTCATAGCTGTTGGAAATGGCAAAATTTTGGAAAATGGTGAGGTCCGTGCACTTGCAGTCAAAAAAGGTGACAGGGTCCTTTTCGGCAAATACTCAGGTACCGAAGTAAAGATTGAAGGAGATGAGCTCCTGGTACTTAAAGAAGACGATATCGTGGGTATTATTGAATAATTCACTTGGAGGAAAATTAACATGGCAGCTAAAGAAGTAATATTTGGTGATGATGCCCGGAACCGTATGGCACGAGGCGTCAACATATTAGCCAATGCGGTCAAACAGACCCTTGGTCCTAAAGGACGTAATGTTGTTCTTGAAAAAAGTTTCGGTGCGCCGACTATAACAAAAGACGGTGTTTCCGTGGCTAAAGAAATCGAACTTGAAGACAAATTTGAAAACATGGGCGCACAAATGGTCAAGGAAGTGGCTTCCAAGACATCAGATGTTGCAGGTGACGGTACAACCACTGCAACCGTACTGGCACAGTCCATCGTACGTGAAGGTTTGAAATCAGTAACTTCTGGTCATAACCCAATGGATGTGAAACGTGGTATAGATGCTGGCGTAATTGCGGCTGTTGCTGCTTTACAAGATCTTTCTAAACCTTGTGAAGACAGTAAGGCAATTGCCCAGGTCGGCACCATATCCGCTAACTCAGATGAATCTATTGGTGATCGAATTGCTGAAGCCATGGATAAGGTAGGCAAGGAAGGCGTTATCACTGTTGAAGAGGGTTCTAGCCTGGAAGATGAGCTGGAAGTTGTTGAAGGTATGCAGTTTGATCGTGGATATCTTTCACCTTATTTCATCAACAATCAGGAAACAATGAGCGTAGATCTGGAAGAACCTTTTGTTCTGCTACACGATAAGAAGATCTCAAATGTACGTGATCTACTCCCGGTGCTTGAAGGCGTAGCCAAATCTGGCAAACCTTTATTGATAATCGCTGAAGATATCGAAGGTGAAGCTCTTGCAACACTGGTGGTTAATAACATGCGTGGTATTGTCAAGGTTGCTGCCGTTAAGGCACCTGGTTTTGGTGATCGACGTAAAGCCATGCTTGAAGATATAGCTGTTTTAACCGGTGCTACTGTAATTGCGGAAGAAGTCGGACTATCTCTTGAGAAGGCATCTTTGGACGATCTTGGTAGTGCTAAACGCATCCAGGTCACCAAGGAAAATACTACGATTATTGACGGTGCGGGTAAATCTGATGAAATTCAGGGTCGTGTGAAGCAGATCCGTCAGCAGATCGAAGATACAACCTCTGATTATGACCGTGAAAAACTACAGGAACGCGTGGCCAAGTTGGCTGGTGGTGTTGCTGTCATCAAGGTTGGCGCATCAACGGAAATAGAGATGAAGGAAAAGAAGGCCCGTGTTGAAGACGCACTGCATTCAACTCGCGCTGCGGTTGAAGAAGGTGTTGTTCCCGGCGGTGGTGTTGCATTGGTCAGGGTTAAGGCTGCTGTTGCCAAGGTCAAGGGTAAAAATGCCGATCAGACTTCAGGCATTAACATCCTGTTAAGGGCTCTGGAAGAGCCGCTACGTCAGATAGTTAGCAATGCTGGTGAAGAGGCCTCAGTGATACTTAACAAGGTGGCAGAAGGCAAAGGTAACTACGGTTACAATGCGCAAACCGGTGAATTTGGTGACATGATTGAAATGGGTATACTCGATCCTACCAAGGTTACACGATTTGCCTTGCAAAACGCTGCATCCATAGCTGGTCTTATATTAACTACCGAAGCCATGGTAGCTGATGCCCCGAAGGGTGACGATGCTCCTTCGATGGGTGGTGGCGACATGGGCGGTATGGGCGGTATGGGTGGTATGGGTGGTATGGGCGGTATGATGTAATCCAGTCTGTATAACCAGAGTTGTTAGGAAAGGCCTGCCAGAAATGGTGGGCCTTTTTTTGTCTTTTATTTTCGGGGCTCGTTGCTAGTGACTCGCTCAAGACTAGGGGCTAGGGATTCGGGACTCGTTGCTAGTGAATATACAAATCCGCGAACGTGAGCATCAAGTCAAATTTAATACTTGTAGTACACGCTTCATTCAATTGATATCAGTATTCTCTTATATACCCTGGAAGAAAACACCCTCCAACGAGTCCCTAGTCACGAGCACCAATTTATTAGCAGCACTCATAAGTTAGTGCTAGCTTTGAAACTCCTTTCTTTTCGGATAGTTTATCCATAGTGAACGCTAATATGTATAAACCACTGTAAATTTTTTGCGAATGAGGCACATGCATGCCCGATATACATGACCGATTGATTACAGATGTTGATGCCCGGGAGTATTTTCAGGGCGCGGTACAATCTGCACTTCAAAATCAAGATATAGATGTTTCTGGTGAAACAGTTGTTTATCTAGGCAATCTTCTGACAACCTTTATTTACTCTGATCATCTTTTCGAGCAAACAGAGGATGGTGTCATGTTAAAATCTCTGGCAATGTATTATAAAGAGGCATACGAAGCTCGAACGATTAATGAAAGACTAACTATGTTACGTCGACTCGGTGATATTTCATTATTTATTTCAGGCATGTTTTCCCAAAGTCTCAACCGCAGTCTTGTTGATATTGATTACTACATAGCCATGGGTGGTAATGCTTATGGTTATCTATCTGAGATGGGTAATTCAAATTCAAGTATTAGTTTAAAAATTGTATTCACAGAATTAGCATACAATTTTTATGATATGACCGATGTCCTGTCTGAAGTAGGTGAGTCAACTAACTCGATAAAGAATGTAAATGTTTTGAGACTCTATGAAAACTGGCAAAAAACAGGAAGTAAAAGGGCGGCTAATAAATTGAAGGCAGTAGGGATTTATCCTGTAAATTCTGGAACATCTCGTCACTAATCAGGAGTAAATATTATTTCTCTTGCCCAATTACAAAATGGCTTACAGAAAATATATGAGCTTGATATCGTTCATAACATTGAAAATTATCTGGTGACAAACAAGGCCCTGCTGCAACAACTAAATACTAGCGACTACAACAAGGAAACCAAGGAGATGCTTCTTGTATATGAAGACGAGGAGGGTCTCAGCCTGTCTTTGTATCTAGATCAGCAGATACTTGAAAACTATACTAACCACAACCCCCTGAAATGCCTGGATCATCATAACGTACAGGCGTTTTGTTTGATACTTGAGGGTCTTAGTCATTTTTTATATTTAATTTGGAACGCATCACACAATCGAACCGTAACATTACTGGAAATGGAATTACAGGCAGAAGTGGATAAATTTATTATGATCATGGATTGTATGGAACAGCAGTCCAATACACCGCTACCAGGACAACTATCCCGCTTATTATTCGATACAAATAATTACCATGATGATTTGAGTCATGAGCAATTAAAGCGATATAAATTGGCATCTAACTATGCCAGACAATATTGTAAGATTCTGGAAAAACGGTTCCTGGGGCAGGGTAATCGAACTGGCTTACTGAGTGAGTTAAGAAAATTCTATCGGTTAAATAAGCATGGAAAATTGAGTAGAATTAGTCAATCTCACTGACGTTTCATTAAGTCAAAAAATTCAGCATTATTTTTAGTTGCTTTTAATCGCTCTAATAAAAACTCCATGGCGGTAAGAGAATCCATTGGGTGAAGTAATTTACGCAGGATCCACATCTTTTGTAATTCAGCGGGATCAGTTAGTAATTCTTCGCGTCTTGTTCCAGAACGGTTAATATGAATAGCAGGGTAGATACGTTTTTCGGCAATGTCTCGATCAAGATGCAGTTCCATATTTCCTGTACCTTTAAATTCCTCGTAAATGACATCATCCATACGTGACCCGGTGTCTATCAGTGCGGTAGCAAGAATTGTTAAACTTCCTCCTTCCTCTATATTTCGCGCAGCTCCAAAAAAACGTTTGGGTTTTTGTAACGCATTGGCGTCAACACCACCTGTCAGGACTTTTCCGGATGATGGTATGACAGTATTATATGCTCTAGCGAGCCTGGTTATAGAGTCCAGTAGAATTACCACATCTTTTTTGTGTTCTGTTAATCGTTTGGCCCTGGCTATTACCATCTCTGCAACCTGAACGTGGCGACTGGCAGGTTCATCAAATGTACTGGAGATAACCTCACCTCTTACCGATCTTGCCATCTCTGTCACTTCTTCTGGTCTTTCGTCTATTAATAAAACTATTAAATGACATTCTGGGTGATTATGGGTAATTGATTGGGCAATCGATTGCAGGATCACAGTTTTCCCGGCCTTAGGTGGAGATACGATTAAACCTCGTTGTCCTCTACCTATCGGTGCAACCAAATCTATTATTCTCGGGGTCAGGTCTTCTGTGCTGCCATTGCCAATTTCCAGTTTTAATCTTTCGTTAGCAAAAAGTGGGGTGAGGTTTTCAAAAAGTATTTTATTTTTGGCTTTCTCGGGCGATTCAAAATTTATTTCAGATACTTTAAGCAGAGCAAAATAACGTTCGCCATCTTTAGGGGGTCGGATTTTCCCGGCAATATTATCTCCTGTTCTAAGATTAAAACGTCTGATCTGGCTGGGCGATACATATATGTCATCTGGTCCTGCAAGATAGGAGCTATCAGCTGAGCGCAGGAAGCCAAATCCATCCTGCAGTATTTCCAGAACCCCACTACCATGGATATCTTCACCTTTTTTGGCATGAGCTTTGAGAATTTCGAATATGACATCTTGTTTTCGGGAGCGGGCTAATCCGTCTAGCCCAAGTGTTTCTGATAGTGCAATTAATTCTTGCGCCGGTTGCTGTTTTAGTTCGGTTAGATTCATGAATGTGTGATCTGATTTAGAATAGTAAAAGTTGTTGTAATTATCTTGAGATAAATGGTTGTATGTTATAAACGCATAACGCGTCTAAAAATTTGGTATCGCTAGTTAAATATTGAGGGAATCAGCTCTGACAGGTTGTAATTAATATCTAAACTAGCACGTGCTTTTAGCTTCGTCCAGTAAATTTATAGTCTTTATATTACGCTGTCAATAAATGCTGACAACTGGGATTTTGATAAAGCGCCTACCTTCGTCCCGGCTACTTCGCCATTTTTAAATATCATTAAAGTAGGTATCCCACGGACTGCATATTTCTGCGGTGTTTCTTTGTTTTCATCAATATTAATTTTTGCAACTGTGAGTTTATCTGTATATTCATCAGCAATTTCTTCAAGTATGGGTGCAATCATCTTGCATGGTCCGCACCATTCGGCCCAATAGTCTACCAGTACCGGACTACCAGAATTTAAAACCTGTTCTTCAAAATTTGCATCAGAAATATGTACTATACCTTCGCCCATTATTATATTTCACCTCAGATTTGTATAGGGATTACCATTTCATCAGAAATCAACATAGTATTGCAAGCTTGTAATTGCAATACTATGTCTGAATATGGCTGTTTGAATTACGATTAACTATATTATGCGACATATTTAGTCATTAGGGAATATATAAATATCTACTTATCAACACATAATATACCTCGAATACCAATCTCTGATATGCTCAACTTTTTACCGGAAATGTGAACACAAGTCTGCTTAATGTGACAAATATGTATATAAGATTGGTAATGCTTTTTTTAGTGTTAAGTTTACTGTCTGCTTGTGG
>JBNMOP010000021.1:0-31435 GCA_051275005.1 Gammaproteobacteria bacterium
CATATAACATGACAGCACATCTATCTACATTCAGAACGGTACATATTTGTTGAACTTGAAGGCACATGTTATAAAGAATTATTTTCAATTTTCGTCCAAGATAAACAGATATTCGTAAATAAATTATCACTGCATGAATAAAATTAAAGAATTTTTAAAGTTTAAGTTATTGCCTAAAAAACTTTACCTTAAATTTAGTGCACATAATAAATTACGACGTGTGAAAAAAAAGAAGGAAACTGAGCTATTATTATTACCCTATCTCATTGACAAAAATAAAGATGCAATAGATGTTGGGGCAAACACTGGTCTGTATACCTATTTTTTGTCAAATTTGGCAAAAAATGTTTATGCATTCGAACCACACACTAATCTTGCAACTTTTCTGGACAAAGCTACCAAGAAAAATGTAACTGTCATAAATAAAGCACTCTCAAACACTCAGGCCATATTACCATTTTATATTCCGGTAACAGGAACGAGAAAACACTTAAATATCGCATCTCTAAATGAAAACATTAAAAACAATTACCAATGCGTTACTGAAAAAATACAAACGATCACCCTGGATGAGTTGCGATACAAGAATATTGGTTTTATTAAAATTGATGTGGAAGGACACGAACTTTTAGTTCTTAAAGGGGCAATAAATACAATTAAAGATCAAAAGCCAACTATATTGATAGAGATATTAGACATCAAAGACAATCCAGAACTACATCCTACGATAAAATTTTTAATTCCTCTTGGATACGAAATTTTTGTAATGCAAAATGAACAATTAAAACATATTAATAATGTTGATCACAAAAGATTAGACAGAAATTATATTTGTTTCGCAACGTGACAACCCTTCAAGTTAAAATTATATATGCGGTTCTAGGTAGTTTAATCATTACCCTGTTTTTTAGTCCATTTATTATAATTTTTTTTATAATTATATGTTTTTATATATTTTGGCAGAACAAAATAAATCTTAAACATTTTACATACTTAAACAACAACTTAATTCTTGCCTGGTTTGTTTTCTCTGCCTGGGCAACTATTTCTTACTTTTGGTCGATTTCATCTGGGGATACTTTTGAATCAATATTAAAGACCTGGGCAATTTATATTATTGCCTTTACAGCAACCGCTAGTCTTTTGTCGATTCATGCTAAAAAACAAGACACCTTAAATGTAAGATATGTATATTTTTCATTAATGATAATCAACATAGTATTAATATTTGAGCATCTGTCTGGTTATCAAATCACATTGTTTCTCCGCAAGACCTTGCAATACTCAACCAGTCATTTTGGTCAACCAATGGATAAAGCAACAGCGTTGTATACAATGACTTTACCTTTTTTCCTGCTACTGCTGAGTGAACGCAAGTCCTTATTTAATTCGTTACTATTAACGTCTACGGTGATGTATCTTCTGCATCCTATGTTGGCGGCAACCGTTGCATTTATTTCTGCTATAACTACAGTATTATTATATAGAATATTTGGCAGAAAAATTATTTCTATATTATTTGCAAGCTCAATATTACTGTATTTATTCATGCCGCAAATTATGTCAATATTACTACAAAGGGATCTATTGCTAACTAACCTGCAATCTTTGCCAGTCTCATGGATTGATAGAGTAGATATGTGGCAAAATAGTGTGCAGTTAATATCACAAAAACCAATATTAGGTTGGGGTTTAAATACTTCAGATATTATTGAGAACATTACTAATAACACTGAGACAAATTTAATCCGACTTCATCCTCATAACATACCTTTACAATTGCATTTGGAAACAGGATTTATTGGTGGATTTTTGTTTAGTGCTGTATTACTAATGATTTATATAAAAATTATAAATATTAAGGATCGGGATTTTATTTCTGCACTGCTTGCTTGTTATTCCACGTTTTTGATATTTTCATTGATAAGCTTTAACGCCTGGCATACATGGTGGTTATGTGCAATCTTTATAACTGTGTTAACTATTATCGCATCTTACCAAACGAGAATTAAGACGATGCAGCAGACGTTATCTCCCGAGATAAAATTGCAATTATGAAAAATATTAGTTGCTAAATAGTTTTTAGGAAACAGTAATCGCTAGTCATTTTATTCTATCTACTCTATACGAAATTCTGTTTCGAACCGCTCTCGAGTAAAATCATCTATCAAAACCTCCACTCTGATAAGCCAACTCCCAGCTACTAACAAATTTACATTTTCAACACGATAAGTTCCTTCTGTAATGTTTTCCGCAGGCATTGAAAGTAATTCAATGCCTGACGATTGTTGTTGCCAAAATAATTCAACCTCCAAGGGATTAATGTAATTTTCGTTTTTTGTAAAAACCATATCAATTATATTATTTCCTGTCCGTGCCGGCGTAATAGAAAGTGTCATGTTGATTTGATCTCCTGAAGTTATAGTTGCCGTCTGAGAGGATGCCACTTCAGACTTGCCTGGTGGCGGTGTCGAGGCAAGTACCGAAGTTACAGCCACGACAACAATCATTAACAAACCTTCAATCAGTATAGATCGTCGTAAACTTTGACGTGCTGAGGTTGAATCACTTTCAAGAGTAGGTGTAAATTTCCAACGGTTAATGGCTGCAATAATCAAGATCAAGGACACCAGTCCAAGTTTAATCATTAACCAATACCCGTAATCTGAGAAAATTAATTGTCTGAATTCGCCAAGTTGATACCAGGCCATTATTAATGCGCAAAGTAATAATATACTGACAACAATAGTTGCGCGTCTAGAAAATTGATTTAATACTACTAATATCATAGAAACAGGATTTATAGTTACACAGCGATATAAAAGCCACAGGGCACCCAACCAGATCCCTGCCATCAATGCATGTATAACAAATACAGAATTCATTGTTAATCCACTACTAGCAGCATGACCACTGGCTCCCAGACTGATGACAATCAGACTTACACCTAATATCTCTGAGAATTTTCCAGGCGCCTGGTTTGGATCAAGAATATGCGAAGTCAAAATTCCGACCACACCACAAACAACCAAAAAAAAGCTGGTACCTAGACTGGTACTCATCGCTAATGACCAATTTTCAGCGTCAAAGAATCCAAACAAGCTAGTCTCAGTTAACAATACACCCCATAACCCCATACCTGATATTGCAGTGACTAAACATACTACTGATGTGAGAATTAAACAGGCTTGTCTTTTCGATTCCAGTTCATCTGGCAAAGTAAACAAAAATGGAAATATCACTAGCCCAATAATAGTCAAAATTGCCAACAGGTATATGGTGCGGTTAAGCCTGGCGATACGTAACGAGGTTTCATCCACCTGACTATATTCTGGTAAAGGTGCTGGCAAATTTCCGATGGCAAAACCAACACTTCCTGACACTGGGTGGGCATCAAGCGATAAAACTCTAAAGCTTAATAAATATTGACCTTGTTGCAATGACCTTTGTGTTTTAAAACGAAGCACGTTATCAATGATGCTATGTTGACCGAGTTCCTCTAAATCTCTATTGCCATTGATAAGTTGTTTGCGTATAAAAGAAACAGGTTCGCTAAAGCGAATTACAAACTCCTCTGGTGATGACTCCATTACTGAACCATTTTCGGGAACTGTATCTAACAATTCGGCATGTGCAAAGACAGTGCTTGACACAATCATTCCAAAGAAAACCAGAAATAGATTGATAACGCGAGGAATTATATGAATTCCTCGTAGGGAATAATTTCTAGATATTTTTATCAACAGGTAAAAGTTTCAATGTCGGTGCAGGTTCTCTAAAATCATCTACATCCTCTCCTGTACCGGGAATTTCAATCCACCGAAGAAATTCCCCATTTTGACATTCCTGTACAGTGCGAAAATATAACGTCATTATTTCATCTGTCTCTGGCAAAGTTGCTCGAAACACGAATTCATCAAAAAAGTTATCCGCCAATAAACCGCCCTTCCAAATTAATTCACGCACGTCTTCGGTAACGGTGGTGCCGTAAGAAATATAGGGTTCATCTAGCTTCATTTCCACTGTTTCCAGTTGCCATCCTGACTTTGGCATAGGCTTAGTCCCTGTTACGCCATCAGGTATACGGATTCTCACAGAAACTGTCGGAGAGCCATTACAGCCGTGGGTAACTCTTAATACCCCACGATAATTTTCCCCCGATACTGCGATATCCTGTTCCAGAGAGGCGTGAGCAAATACTGTCGCTGATAATCCAAACAGTAAGAATGTAGTCCAGACTTTAGTTAATTTTAGCTTGATATGGTTATTTCTAAAATACATTAATCTCTCCAGAGATACACATTGTCTATTGCTGATGATGATATTATTTACCTGCAGTTATTATACAATGAGATTGGTATTAGATTATTCAGAATAATCCTGGATGATCATTGTACCATTTATTTATGGCAACTCTCGATTTAAGGCAATCATTGTGATACATACATCAGATAAAATTTTGCGCAAACCTTGTAGTCTGATCCGGCGTCTGGCAGCGATCTTTTACGATTCATTATTATTATTTGCTGTACTTTTTGCTGCTACTATCATTTTAATACCTTTCGCCGGGGGTAGAGCCATCGAAAGTGAAAACCTTTTATATTTTATATACCTCACTACCTGCAGCTTTTTTTTCTTTGTCTGGCAATGGACACATGGCGGACAAACATTGGGAATGCGTACCTGGAAGATTAAATTATTCAGTATGGATTCCGAGCCAATAAGCTGGCCGGTTGCCAGCAAACGGTTCTTCCTGGCAATAGTATCGTGGTTATTTGCCGGAGCTGGTTTTATCTGGGTAATTTTTGATCCTGAAAAATGTAGTTTTCACGATCGATATTCTGGCTCCAGATTATATATGACAGAAAATAACCCTGTAAAATGATAGTTAATGTTTAATTGGACGTAACAAAAATAATATTATCATTACTAGTAATATGGTTGGCGCGGTGACACTGATCGCTGCAGGGATCTTATATACAATCCCAAGGTTTTGGCTAATTTGGTTACTAATATGGAACAGTATTCCCACCATAGCACCGATAAATACACGCTGACCAACAGGAATATTCCTGGAGCGACCCTGGACTAGAGGTATTGCCAAAATTATCATGGCAACAATTGAAAAGGGTTTTACCATTTTTATCCATAATGCCTGTTCATATAGTTGGGCATCCTGTGCATTCTGGTTTAAATAATTTATATAGTTAGCCAAACCCAGCATAGTCAAATACTGCGGTTTGACCGTTACTACATTTATAATTTCAGGATTAATCAGGGAATTCCAGGCGGCTTTATTAAAATATCTACTTTCAACCTTTTCATCACTAATTAGTGATTCATTAATGTTTTTCATCATCCACTGATCATCTAAATACTCAGCACTTTCTGCATGGAAACTACTAATTAAATTATAATTATTATCAAAATCATAAAAATAGATGTCTTCAATTCGATTACCTGGCAACACCCTGCGTATGTTTACGTAACTGTTTCCATCTCTAATCCAAAATCCATATTTTGTTTTAAGGGTTATGTTTTCAGATAAGGCCAACGAGCGTAGCGTTTGTGCCCGTTCTTCTGATGCTGGTGCAAGTAATTCACCAATAAGCAATGCAAAAATTACAAGAAAAAACGAGGAACGCGCCATTATTAGAACAAAATTAAATCGGGAAAGGCCAGACGTCATAATAATATCCAGCTCATTTGTACGCGATAACAATCCAAGTGCCGTCATACTGCCAATTACAGCAGCAATGGGAAATAAATCGTATGCGATTCTTGGCGTGATGAATAATACATACATCAATGCCTCGAAGGTCCCATAACTCCCACGCGTATCTTCTAATTGATCGATTAAGGTAAAAAATGAAAATAATGATATCAAAATAAACAACGACAATAACGTCGTCCAAATCAAATTACGCGTTATATATCGCTGTAATATATTCATGATACTATCAAACTGATCTGAATAGATTTGACCTAAGCCAACTTTTTAGCAGGGGAAAATTTAATAACAGGATTATGATCATAAATAACAATAAATGAACCCACCATAATCCGATATAGTCAGGAATCCTGTTCCAATACAACATGGATTTTGATAATCCCAGCAAGTTACTATATATAAGGTATGCTAGACCGCAAATAAACACGGGAAGATAACGGCTTTCGCTGCCGAAGTAGCGAATAATTGAAACGGCCAATACTGGTAACAATAATGTTGCAAATACAAACGATGCTCTCCATTGAATTTCAGCCTTGTAATGTGGCCTAGGGTCATTCCATAATTCTGAAGTGGGGAATGTTTCCAGTCGTTCATCCTGATTATCTAAATCTCCATAGCGTAATAAAACCCCATAGGTTTTGTATTTTGTAATCTGATATTCTCGGTCACCTGGTTGACCGACATATCGACTACCGTTTTCAAACAAAACATATCTACTTCCTGAATTCGGTCTAACCAGATATCTAGCAGAGGCGGAATTCAACACACTAAGTTCATCCTTGTCCTTAAGATGCAAAAAGATATTGTTCATTGATTCCTTTTCCTTATCCATACCTTCTACATATACCACCATATCGCCCTTACTAAATTCTCTGAATTTTCCTGCACTGATACCAGTTATATCTGATTCCAAAGCAGCCTTGTTTCTTATTTCACGAACCTGTCCTTCCGCCCAGGGGGAAACATAAAAACTGGTGAGAAATACGACTATCGAAAATATACTGCAAAATTTCAATATAGAAAAAAGCTTAAATCGTTCCCTAACACCTGCGCCAGAAATTATAATTAGTTCGTGATCCATAGATAATCTGGATAAAGCAATAATAACACCCAAGAATAGTGCGATTGGCAGCAGCTGCGGGAGCATGGTCAACATCTTCATTAGAAGTATGCGTAGTATCAATTCATTAGGCAGATTTCCGGCAGCGGCATCGGCAAGATAATCCACGAACTTATCACTGGTGAGGATTAACACCAGAAAAGCCATTATCCATCCCAGTTTTGACAGTATTTCCTTATGAATATATCGTTCAAGAATCGTCATATATCTGCTTTTATATTATTTAGTTTATACAATTAGCTATATACACATGGTAAACTGGCGGTTGTAAAAACTGGGGCCTGCCAGTTCAGATCCTGATAACAATAAAGCAATCAACACATTAAACCAACTAAGGGATACTACAGAAGATCATGGAATTCATCATTAAAAGTGGCAGCCCGGAAAAACAACGCACGGCTTGTCTGATTGTAGGCATATCTGAGCCCCGGCGATTGACAGCAGCTGCCAAAGCCATTGACGTGGTAAGTAAAAGACACCTATCAAATCTCATACGAAGAGGAGATATGGATGGAAAACCAGGACAAGCTCTGGTCCTTTATAATGTCCCAGGTCTACTTGCTGATCGTGTACTACTAGTCGGTTGTGGACGAGAAAGAGATCTGGATGATCAAAGTTACAGGAAAATTATTGAATGCTGTATCAAGCAACTAAATCAAACCGGTGCTGCTGAGGCAGTTAGTTACTTACCTGAACTCAATGTAAAGGGTAGAGACATACATTGGAAAATTCGACAAGCTGTTGAGATTACTAATGCATCCATTTATCAATTTAATGAATTCAAAAGCAAAAAAAAATCGGAAAAGAAATTATTACGAAAACTGGTACTAACTGTTCCCTCTCGACGCGAATTACCAACAGGAGATTCAGCCATCAAAGAAGGAGTGGGCATTTCCAAAGGTGTACGTCTTACCCGTGACCTTGCCAATAGACCATCAAATGTGTGTACGCCGACACACCTGGCTACTCAAGCAAAACAGCTTGCAAAAACCTATAAAAGCCTCAAGGTCAATGTGCTTGAAGCGGCAGATATGGAAAAGTTAGGCATGAACTCACTATTATCCGTCTCCGCTGGATCAGCAAGACCACCAAAACTTATTACCCTTGAATACAATAATGGCAAGGCTGACAAAAAGCCTATAGTACTTGTAGGCAAAGGAGTGACCTTTGATACAGGCGGTATATCTATCAAGCCATCTCAGGGTATGGATGAAATGAAATATGACATGTGTGGTGCTGCATCAGTACTTGGCGTGATGTGTGCAACTGCGGAAATGGGGCTAAGCGTGAATCTGGTAGGTGTAATTCCAGCTGTAGAAAATATGCCCAGTAGTACCGCAACCAATCCAGGTGATATTTTTACCAGTATGTCCGGACAAACTATCGAAGTATTAAATACTGATGCCGAAGGCCGATTAATTCTGTGTGATGCATTAACTTATAGCGAACGATTTAACCCGGAAGTAGTTATTGATATTGCTACCCTGACAGGTGCCGTACTGGTCGCACTCGGAAAGGTAGCTACCGGATTACTGAGTAATCATAGCCCACTTGCCAATGACCTTTTATCAGCTGGCGAAAAAAGCAATGACCGCGCATGGCAATTACCATTGTGGGATGAATATCAATCCTTATTAGACAGTCCGTTTGCAGATATTGCCAATATTGGTGGCCGGGATGCTGGTACTATTACGGCAGCTTGTTTCCTGTCACGTTTTACAAAGAAATATAGATGGGCTCATCTTGATATTGCGGGAACTGCATGGATCAGTGGAGCTAATAAAGGCGCAACGGGCAGACCAGTCAGACTATTAACACAATACATACTGGATAAATGTTCGAAAAAAAATTAACTCATATCGGTAAAGTCTGACAAATAATGATCAGAGCTGATTTCTATATACTGAATGGGAGAACAACGGCATCGAAATTCGCATGTTTCATAGCCAACAAGGCCTGGTCCCAGGGTAATTCAATATATATATTCACAAAAGACCTCGATGAAGCCAGAAAGATTGATGACCTGTTATGGACTTATCAGGATATAAGTTTCTTGCCCCATGCCTTAATTGATGACGACGAGACCAATGTTCCTGTAGTGATTGGTTGGTCCAGAACCACGCCTCCGCTAGCTGACGTTATAATTAATCTCACTGACTCCATCCCCGAGGGTATAGATGGCTTTCAACGAGTTATAGAGATCATTGCTGAAGATAAGATTCAACGTGAACAGGGTCGACAACGATACAAAGCTTATCGTAAATTGGGATTTGAAATATTCAATCACGAAATTACTGCGGAACTGTAAATGACTGACACTATTGAAAATCAAAATCCAGAGTTGACAGACAAAATTGGTGAGCTGGAGTCTCTTGTTAAAAAAAATACCGGGCAGAACAGAGTTAGTGTTATTGGAGATCAGATAATACCAATTCTAACTGAATTAGTTTCAACTCCTGATCGTGATAAAACTATCGAGGATGAAATTCAGCCTAACGATGACTATAAGTATGATGTTTTAGCCGAAAAGGTTGAGCAAAAACTATCATCTGAATTGGATGATATTGTAAATCTACTCAAAGGAAACCTCAAAGATAGCATCATGAATGAATTACATGATCAGATAAAAAAAGAACCAAATAAAAAATCTGACGAATAATTTTAAACATTTATTTGTGCTAAAGTTTCTTGCTGTTAATCCTCTTCACATTCGGCATAATCCTACTAGATAATAATTAATGAGATGTTGGTATTATTTTACTTATGGAAAAAACCTATAACCCAAGCGACATAGAAACATCCTGGTATGCAAACTGGGAAAAGCAGGGCTATTTCACCCCTGCTGAAACCGGTACTGCATATTGCATTATGTTACCTCCCCCAAATGTTACGGGTAGTTTGCACATGGGGCATGCATTTCAGCAAACTCTAATGGACATATTGACCCGCTATCACCGGATGCTAGGAGATAAAACCTTATGGCAGTGTGGAACTGATCACGCCGGTATTGCTACCCAAATGGTGGTAGAAAGACAGTTGGAAATGAAAGGTAAGAACAGACGTGAACTTGGTCGTGAAAAATTTACAGAAGCAGTGTGGAAATGGAAGAATGAATCTGGTGATTTTATTACCAGGCAATCTCGTCGGCTCGGTACCTCTATGGACTGGTCTAGAGAGCGGTTCACTATGGACGAGGGACTATCAGCAGCTGTAAAAAAAGTGTTTATTCAATTGTATAATGAGGGGTTGATTTACAGGGGTAAACGCCTTGTTAACTGGGATCCAGTATTACATACCGCAATATCCGATCTGGAGGTAATCTCCGAAGAGGAAAATGGTCATATGTGGCATATTCGTTATCCACGCACCGATGGAAAAGGATTTGTAATTGTAGCAACGACACGTCCAGAAACCATGTTAGGTGATGCAGCGGTTGCCGTGCATCCCGAAGACAGACGTTACCAGGATCTAATAGGCAAGGATCTGGTACTTCCACTAACCGGTCGACTTATACCGGTCATTGCCGATGATTATGTAGATCCCGAATTTGGTACTGGTTGTGTCAAGATTACCCCAGCCCATGACTTTGATGACTATGCCGTGGGTGAACGTCATGCCTTACCACTCATTAATATTTTTACTCATGATGCAAAGATTGTTGGCGAGTCACTGGATATCAATAAGAAAGATCATCATGACAAAACTGGAACACGTTTCGTACAGGAGGATGCCGTTGAAATAGGTATACCGAAACAATACCAGGGTCTGGATCGTTTCGAAGCCAGAAAAATTATAGTTAAGGACCTGGAAGCTGCGGATTTACTGGAAAAAATTGAACCGCATAAGCTGATGATACCTCGAGGTGACCGGTCAAATGCCATCATTGAACCTTACCTGACAGATCAATGGTATGTGAAGATACAACCCCTGGCTGATCCAGCGATTAAGGCTGTGGAAGATGGAGATATTAAATTTATTCCCGAAAACTGGAGCAAAACCTACTTTGAATGGATGCGCAATATTGATGATTGGTGCATCAGCCGCCAACTTTGGTGGGGACATCAAATCCCTGCATGGTTTGACCCGGATGGAAACGTATATGTTGGCAACAGTGAATCGGATGTCCGTGAGGAAAACAGAATCGAAGCGTCCGTAATCTTAAAACAGGATGAAGATGTGCTGGATACCTGGTTTTCATCTGCGCTGTGGCCATTTTCCACCCTGGACTGGCCGGATAAATCCAAAGAGCTAAAAACCTTTTATCCCAGCAGTGTCCTGGTCACCGGATTTGATATTATATTTTTTTGGGTTGCGCGCATGATCATGATGGGAATCAAGTTCATGGGTGATGTGCCTTTCCGCGAAGTATATATACATGGATTGATACGAGATGGAGAAGGACAAAAAATGTCCAAGTCTAAGGGGAATGTACTCGATCCAATTGATCTGATTGATGGTATCGATCTGGATACGTTGGTAAAGAAGCGTACCACCGGATTAATGCGGCCTAAAGATGCAGATAAAATTGAGAAACAGACACGTAAACATTTTCCTGATGGTATCGAATCCTATGGTACAGATGCCTTGCGATTCACCTTCGCCTCACAGGCGACTCAAGGGCGTGGAATCAATTTTGACGTGAGTCGAATACAAGGCTATCGCAACTTTTGCAATAAATTATGGAATGCAAGCCGTTATGTATTAATGAACCTTGAGTCTAGCAGTATTGATATTCAAAAAAACAATGTCCTGGAATTGGATTTGGCTGAACGTTGGATAATTTCACGATTTTCACAAGCAATTAAGCAAGCTAATGAAGGTATACTTACCTATCGTTTTGACCTCGCAGCACAAGCTATTTACGAATTTACCTGGGATGAATACTGTGACTGGTATCTGGAATTATCAAAAGCAACATTGAACAATGACAGGGCATCCGAGGCTAAAAAACGTGGGACTCTATTTACGCTGGTCAATATTTTGGAAAATCTTCTGCGATTGATGCATCCGTTTATACCTTTTATTACAGAAGAGATCTGGCAACGTGTAAAGCCAATTCTGGGAAAAGATACTGCAAGTATTATGCTTGAGACCTACCCTCTCGCAACAAATTTTGAAACCGATTTTCAGTCTATGAAAGAAATGGCATGGGTAAAGCTATTTATCCTTGGGGTGAGACGGATCCGTTCTGAACGCGACATTGCACCTGGCAAACCACTGGCTGTTCATATCAAGGGTGGGACCTCTGAAGAACAAAGTTGGCTAAATGCTAATCAACACTACATTACAACATTAGGCAAAATAACTGCGATCACAAAGGTTGATAAACCTGATGAGGATGCGATCATGGCATTAGCTGGTGATATGACAATATTGGTTCCGCTGGCTGATTTAATTGATCCTAAGGCAGAATCCACACGGCTAGAGAAAGACTTAGAGAAACTAAAAAGTGAAAAGCTGCGAATTGAATCTAAACTGGGTAATAAGAAATTCGTTGGTCGTGCACCAGATGCTGTAGTACAAAAAGAACGCGATCGATTGCACGACATCAATACATCAATACAAAAAAGTGAAGAACAACTTCAGAGAATTTTAAAACTGATATAGTTATTGCCATGTTTGACAATATTAAAGAAGATATTCAAACCATATTTGATCGAGACCCTGCGGCGAGATCCTCAATTGAAACACTGATTGTCAGTCCGGGTTTACATGCGATCCTGTTTCACCGACTTAATCATTGGTTATGGAATAACAAGCTGTATTTGTTAGGCCGTATAGGTTCACATATATCCCGATTTCTAACTGGAGTAGAAATTCACCCAGGTGCAAAAATTGGAAAACGTTTTTTCATTGACCATGGATTTGGAGTAGTTATAGGTGAAACATCAGAGATAGCAGATGATTGCTCCATTTATCAAGGTGTAACACTGGGTGGAACCTCAAGAGAAAAAGGAAAGCGTCATCCCACACTTGAAAGAGGGGTATTAATAGGTGCTGGTGCAATTGTAATTGGTCCCCTTACCCTGGGAGAGGGATCGAAAGTCGGTTCCAATGCTGTGGTGGTCAAGGATGTTCCAGCAGGCGCAACCGTAGTTGGAATTCCAGGTCATATTGTATCTACCAGGAATGAAACAGAAAAAAACGACAAAGAAAGTCAACGTCACGCCATGGCGAAAAAAATTGGATTCGACGCTTATGGTCCCACACGAGACATGCCCGATCCTATACAAAACGCTGTGGACACCTTACTCGATCATATGCACAAGATGGACAAGGAACTAGAAGAGATCAAGACCAAACTTGATGGGAAAAAAGACTGATTATTGTAAGATATGAAGGGTTTATACTGATATCACTCTACAAATTTTAAACAATGTATTGGATAGGATTTACAAGATTAACAGGATATATATTACGAGGTTCAATTGAGTAAAGAGTATTTCTGTTACACCACAACGCCAGTTTGACTCCTCACTCTTCACAAAAATCTTGTTAATCTTGTAAATCCTGTCAAATGTTTTTCATCTTTTTTTTGCTTTTATTCCAATCATTTTATATCTCTCACCCCTGGCATTTTATTTATTCTTCTCAAAATTGATGCAGAAAATCAACATATTGCACTGTTGCAATGCAATTCATTACAAATATTCGCTGGTTGCGCATTAATAAATCCACTTATAATTAGATTCACGGTAATAAAATATTAAAAGGAATGGCTTCTTATACTCTAAGTACTATTCATAAGATTGTTAAGTCAATCGACAAGTCATCAGATTTGTCGCAGGCACTTAATAATCTGGTCCATGGAATTCATGATGCGCTAGATGTGGACGTATGTTCACTCTACCTCAGCAACAACACCACAGATGTAAATATTCTTATGGCGACCTATGGTTTGAACCAGGAGATGGTAGGCACTATTGAAATTCCATATGATCAGGGTCTGGTAGGTTTAGTTACCCAAACCAGTGAGCCGGTCAATGTCGATAATGCCCCGTCACACAGCCGTTTTAAATATATACCCGAAATAGGCGAAGATCCGTTTCTCTCATTTCTCGGTGTACCCATAAGCCACCATGGGGAACATCTGGCAGTGCTGGTTATTCAACAACAAAATGCCAGACATTTTAGTGACCAGGACATCGCCTTTTTGACCACACTTGCGACTATGATTGCAGGTGATATTGCATTTACCAAGGCCAGAGGGTTAATCGACGGATTAATTTCGGGCGCGCAAACATCGGGGGGTATGTTTAAGGGAGTCGCCGGCGCACCCGGTGTCGCTATTGGTAGTGGTGTTGTAGTTTATAATCCTGTCGACCTGTTATCCGTGCCAAACCGTTATACGACTGATGCAGAAATTGAAGAATCACGTTTCAGGGCCGCCATAGCTAAAGCAGTGACAGAGTTACAAAATATTGGCCAAATTTATGGTAAGACATTGCCTGAGGCTGATCGTTTGTTATTTGATGCCTATGCCTTAATCGCGAGCGATAAGGATCTAATCCAGACAACTATAGATAAGATACACGCAGGAAATTGGGCCCCTGGAGCATTGCGAGAAACCATAGAAAGCTATGCTGCACAATTTGAATCTATGGAAAATGATTACATGAAGGAACGCGCAAATGATATGCGCGATATCGGTAATCGTATCCTTGGCTATTTACAAGCAGAAGAACAGTCAGAAAGAGATTTTCCTGACAACTTAATCCTGGTAGGCGAAAATCTGAGTCCATTGGACCTCGCATCGATACCCCCTAAAAAACTAATTGGTATCGTTTCAGGACATGGCTCAGGCTATTCACATCTGGCAATTCTTGCCCATGCACTGGGCATCCCAGCCGTTCTCGGTTTTTCCAGAGAATTACCCTTATCGAAACTTGATGGTAATACCCTGATCATAGATGGTTACCAGGGACAATTACTGGTTGCCCCAAACAAGATTGAGCTCGCGGCTTACGGCGAATTAATAGAGGGTGAAGTCCACCTTGCCAAAGAGTTATCTTTATTACAGGACAAACCTGCAGAAACTCCAGATAAATTTCGAATTCGCCTATATACCAACACGGGTCTACTAACGGGATTCAGCCACGCTATCGATGTAGGAACTGAAGGCATCGGCCTGTACCGGACAGAACTCCCATTCATGAGTAAAGAAAATTTTCCTAGTGAAGAAGAGCAGCAAACACTATATCGCCAGGTCATCGAGGCATACGCACCCCGTCCGGTAACATTGCGTACTCTGGATGTGGGCGGTGACAAGGTATTACCCTACTTCACAATCAAAGAACCCAATCCATTCCTGGGTTGGCGAGGGATCCGCATGACATTGGATCATCCTGATATATTACTGACCCAATTACGTGCAATGTTGAAGGCCAGTCAGGGTTATGAAAATCTGAAGATATTATTACCCATGATAAGTGGCACGGATGAACTGGATAAGGCCATACGCTTCATTCATAGGGCATATGAACAAGTCACACAAGAAGGTTTAACAATTAGATTCCCACAAATCGGGGCAATGATTGAGGTTCCCTCAGCGGTTTACCAGATTGAAGCTATTACCAAACGGGTAGACTTTGTCTCTGTTGGAACCAATGACCTGATTCAGTACCTGTTGGCCATCGATCGCAATAATGAGTTGGTGGCAAAGATGTTTGATCCACTACATCCCGCTGTATTGCGGGCACTATCTGATATTGCTGATGCCGCAAAAAAATACGAAAAACACCTGTCTGTGTGTGGTGAGGCGGCAGGCGATCCATTGTTTGCCATTCTCCTTATTGCCCTCGGTGTAGACAGTCTCAGCTTGAGTGCCGGTGATCTACCGAGGATAAAGAGCGTCATTAGGACATTTACCTATAAACATGCCCGTGAATTATGGGATCAGGTATTACAGTTCGAGACCACGCAACCCATTCGAGAATTGCTTACCCAGGAGATAGATAAGCATGGTCTAGGTGGCTTGATCCGACCTGGAAAATAACAGGTCAATTCTTGTTACCAATACCACACCAAAGGCTATAGGCTTAGAAAACGCCATTAATTACAGAAATTATCGAAAAAACGGATAGTTAGCAACAAAACAAGCCTACAAATACCCTGCATTTCACCTTATACTGAACGGTTAACGGTAAAGACCTCCAAAGATGGGGGCATAAAATCGATAAAACACTCATTCTAAGGATATTATTTTGAACACAGTCACGAACGCACCTGTCGTGTTTGCCAATACTTTGGGGACCGATACCTCCCCATTGCATACCACTGCACTGGGCAAATGGATTCGTGGTAATGGCAATATTGCTGATGATTTTGACCCCTTAGAGACGGCAATCCGTCAAATTAATCGTGCTGTTTTTGTCATAGATAATGGTAGCGAATCCCCCGTTTTTAGCTCGCAAGGTACTGCAATATTAGGGGCTGAAAATGCAGACAGTGAAGGATTACCTATACGAGCATATTTGCCTCGACTAACTATACAAGAAATAGGCGATCCTTCATTCTGTCGCGATTACAACATCAAGTTGCCCTATATGGCCGGATCCATGGCCAACGGTATAGCTTCGACACAATTAGTCAAGGCAATTACCAATGCAGGCATGCTTGCATCTTTTGGTGCAGCTGGTCTTGGTATTGATGAAATTGAATCTGCAATTCTGGATCTTAAACAATCTCTTACAGGGAAAACATTTGCATTTAATCTGATACATTCCCCAAACGAAAAAGGGCATGAAGATGCAGTAGTGGATCTCTACATACAAAACGGTATCGATCTGGTGGAGGCATCAGCCTATCTAAAATTGACAATGCCTGTTGTACGCTATCGTGTTTCTGGAATCCATAAAGATGATGACGGTAAGATAATCTGCCCAAACCGTATCATCGCCAAGGCTTCACGCATCGAATTGGCCAGACACTGGTTCAGTCCACCTCCCGAAAAGATGTTATTAGAACTGGTAGCCACAGGTCATATAACAGAACAACAGGCAGAGCTCGCATCGCGCATACCCATGGCCCAGGATCTAACTGTCGAGGCTGACTCGGGTGGTCATACTGATAATAGACCTGCAATTACTTTGATTCCTACGATCATTGCATTAAGAGACAGATTGCAGAATCAATATAATTACACAACTCCTTTACGGGTCGGCGCCGCGGGTGGTATTGCAACACCCGCTTCAGCGGCAGCGGCATTTACCATGGGCGCAGCATATATTGTTACCGGTACTATCAATCAAGCATGTAAGGAATCTGGCAGTAGCGATACGGTAAGGCAAATGCTTGCCCAGGCTGAACAGGCAGATGTAACGATGGCTCCTGCTGTTGATATGTTTGAAATGGGCGTCAAACTACAGGTACTTAAGCGCGGCACCATGTTTGCCATGCGAGGGAACAAGCTATACGAAATCTATCGTAAATATAATGCGATTGAAGATATCCCCGTAGATGAGCGTGTAGCGATGGAAAAATCAATTTTCAAAACTTCACTGGATAATGTTTGGCAGGAGACCAGAGACTTTTTTCTGCAACGAAGTCCCGCAGAGGTAAGCCGAGCGGAAGAAGATCCCAAACATAAAATGGCTTTGGTTTTTCGTTGGTATTTAGGGCTTTCTTCTCGTTGGGCCAATTCCGGAAAATTGGATCGACAAGTAGACTATCAAATCTGGTGTGGACCGGCCATGGGCGCCTTTAATGAATGGGTCAAAGGTTCAACACTGGAACAACCTGAAAATCGTGAAGTGGTCAACGTTGCCCTAAATCTGATGTACGGTGCTGCCCTGGTAATTCGTTTGAACCAGTTGCAACAACAAGGGATCAGATTATCCAGTTCTTGTATAAATTTTTCACCGATGAAATCAAATGAAATAGAGAGCTATCTGAATTGACGAATACAACAAAAAAACATGTAAGTAAGACTAATATACCTGTAGCAGTTCCACTGGCGATTGTTGGTATTGGTTGTCTATTCCCAAAGGCAAATAATCCAGAGGAATATTGGAAGAACATCCGTGAAGGAGTTGACGCAATTACTGAGGTACCGGAAAGTCATTGGAAACCGGAAGATTATTATAATAAAGATAAAAATGCCGCGGATATGACATACGCATATCGCGGTGGTTTTATAAACCAGGTTGATTTTGATCCTTTGTTATACGGTCTAAGTCCAAATAATATCGAGGCCACAGATACAACACAGCTGCTCGGTATGGTGGTGGCCAGACAGGCCTTATTAGATGCAGGGTATTCTACTACCAGCGATAACACAGATGGACGATCATTCAATCGCAATCGTACCAGCGTTATCCTGGGTGTAACAGGAACTCTAGAACTGGTAATTCCGTTAGGGGCCAGGCTTGGACACCCACACTGGCGCAAAGCCCTGGCAGAGGCCGGAGTTGCTAAGGATGTTGCTGAGGATGTGGTGCAACGGATCTCGGATTCCTACGTGCCCTGGCAAGAAAATTCATTCCCTGGTTTACTAGGAAATGTTGCTGCAGGTCGCATTGCTAATCGATTCGATCTTGGCGGAACCAATTGCGTTGTTGATGCTGCATGCGCAAGTTCTCTAAGCGCAATACATATGGCAGCACTTGAATTGTATTCAGGTCGTTCTGATATGGCCATTAGCGGCGGCTTTGACACCTTCAATGATATATTTATGTATATGTGTTTTAGTAAAACTCCTGCGCTTTCCCCAACAGGAAATAGCCGTCCCTTTGATATTAACGGAGACGGTACCATATTGGGGGAAGGCCTTGGCGCAGTGATACTTAAACGTCTGGATGATGCAGAACGTGACGGAGACAAAATCTACGCTATTTTAAAAGGAATGGGATCTTCAAGTGATGGTCGAGGTAATGCTATCTATGCACCGAGCGCGAATGGTCAAACCCGTGCTTTAAAAAATGCTTACGAGGACGCTGGCGTTACACCCACGTCGATTGAATTAGTTGAGGCACATGGTACCGGCACACGTGTTGGTGATGCAGTGGAGGCTGAAGCATTATCGAGTGTTTATCGTGAAGACAACGAAAATGGTACATGGTGCGCATTAGGATCAGTTAAATCAATGATAGGTCATACAAAAGCTGCTGCTGGTGTTGCAGGTTTGATCAAAGTGGCCATGGCTCTTAAACACAAGGTTCTGCCTCCAACAATTAAAATTGACAGACCACTGGAAATATTAAATCCAGGTAATGCACCTGTTTATGTTAATACTCATAAACGTCCCTGGATAAGTAGTCCTAATCATCCAAGGCGTGCAGCAATCAGCGCATTTGGTTTTGGTGGAAGCAACTTCCATTGTGTACTGGAAGAAGCTGAACAAATAAAAGCCGCTATTGAATGGGACGGTGAAGTTCTAATATTTGGATTCAGCGATAAATCATTAAACTCACTGAAAGGTAAACTCAAGGAGATTAAAACTAACCTGGCATGGGATGAACTTAGATATCTGGCCGCATCCAGTTTACAATCATTCAAATATAATGACATCTACCGCCTGGTCTTAGTCATTACGCCAACTTGTGATCTTAAAACACTAGTCATTAAAATTGGTGCTCGATTCGAAGAGAAAGATAATAAATCCTGGACGCTGACTGAAGGCGCATTCTTTGGATCCGGCAAACAGAAAGGAAAACTGGCTATGCTATTCCCAGGCCAGGGCTCACAGTATCCAGACATGCTAATTGATCTCGCATGTAGTTTTCCGCAAATGCAAGCTGCATTATCCGAGGCAAACACAAGTTTTACACAATCAAAACCTGAGCAACAATTAAGTAATCTAATCTATCCATTACCAGTCTTTACCGATGAACATCGAGGGCATAATAATGAACAACTGAGATTAACCGACAATGCTCAACCGGCCATAGGTGCAGTGAGTATTGGTACCTACCATATTCTCAATCATTTTGGCATAAAACCAAATATTACTGCTGGTCATAGTTTTGGCGAGTTAACCGCACTTTGTGCCGCCGGCTGTATCGATAGTAAAGGACTTTTCGAACTGGCAATTAAACGCGGTGAGTTAATGCAGGCCAATAAGGAAGACGATAATGGTTCTATGTTAGCGGTATCTGTATCCGCCGCAGTGCTACACGAAATTTTGGAAGCTGAACAACTTGATCTTATTATTGCCAACCATAATGCACCAAAACAGGTTGTTTTATCTGGAGCTTCTGTTCAAATAGATCGTGCCGTAAAGGTACTTGGGAAACGAGGTATCGGTGCCAAAAAATTACCCGTCTCCGCAGCATTTCATAGCAGCTTCGTTGCAGACGCTGAAAAACCTTTTAATAATTTTCTTGATACCATTAAATTTAAGTCCGGCAAAATACCAGTCTTTTCAAATTCCACTTCAGAAGTTTATCCGGATAATATTGTAAATGCCCGCGCTTTACTCGCTTCACAACTTGCCCGACCAGTAGAATTTGTTACTGAGATTGAAAATATATATCTCGAAGGTGCAGTTACCTTTATTGAAGTAGGTCCAGGAAAAGTACTCACAGGACTGGTATCAGCTATTCTTGGTGATAGAGAATTTACTGCCATCGCAGTTGACGCCTCACGTGGTAAAAAAAGCGGGCAGTTTGATCTTGCATGTGCTCTCGCACAGATTGCTGCTACAGGCCATAAATTTTCACTTAATCTCTGGGATGAAGGATATATCGAACGATATAATCAAAATCCGGTAGATAAACCTGGGATGACTATTAAATTATCCGGGGCAAATTATATTAAACCCAGACCAAAACATGAGCCAATCAGAAACACACATCCAGTTAACACAATTACAAGTACATCTATAGTTAATGATTCAACGACTAAATCGTTGCCATATAATACGAATCAGAAAAATTTATATAACAAGCCAATTACTGAATCGAATGACCTATTGAAGTCAACCCAACAAGCCATATTTACATTACAAAAAATGGAGCAACAAACAACAGAATTACATCGCCAATATCTTGAAGGTCAGGAAATTGCACAAAGAAACATTCAAAAACTGATAGAGCAAAACATACAAATGTTGTCTGGAGATTTTGTACCAGGATCGATGTCTGATTTTGCACCATTAGTGAGACCGACCCAAAACATCTCGTCTGCTCCACAGACGACTATTCCAAAATTAGAAACTCAACAACAAACACCTGAGTTGGAAAATTTATTGCTCGAAGTCGTATCTGATAAGACCGGTTACCCGATAGATATGTTGAGCATGGAAATGAGTCTTGATACTGACCTTGGCATCGATTCGATAAAACGAGTAGAAATCCTCTCTGCCTTACATGAAAAACTCCCTGGTGCAGCAAAGATCCAACCCGAAGATCTCGGCACGTTCCGATTATTAAAACATATCGCTGAATTTTTGGTTGCCAACACTAATAAAACACCTATTGAATCAAACTTGACCTCAATAAAGAATGACACTCCAACTGTTATTGATAATGGATTTACTACAACTTTATTCGAAGTCGTATCGGACAAAACAGGTTATCCGGTCGATATGCTAAAACTTGACATGAACCTCGATAGCGATCTCGGCATTGACTCCATTAAGCGAGTGGAGATCCTCTCTGCATTTCAGGAAAGAATGCCTGCGGCTCCCAATATTAATCCAGAGGATCTGGCAAATCTGCAAACCTTACAACAAATTATTGATTTTATGCAGGCAAATTCCAATGCTCAAATTCCAATGCCAGTGCAAAAAACAACGGTTACATCAGGCAATAGCAATAGTGAACTTATACACGCATTATTAGAAATAGTAGCCGACAAGACAGGTTATCCAATTGACATGCTCAAACTGGAAATGAATCTGGATACCGACCTTGGAATTGATTCCATCAAGCGGGTAGAAATTTTGTCTGCTTTTCAGGAAAGAAGACCTGATACAGTTGCAATCAATCCAGAAAATCTTGCCTCGCTTCAAACATTACAACAAATCGTTGACCACATGGATGATGAACATGAGTCTAGCCACACTTCGACGCCTTCTAAGACGCCTCTTAAACCGAAATTAAATACCAGTCGTGAAAAAGTTAATTTCACCGAAACCTTACTGGATGTGGTGGCCGACAAGACAGGTTACCCCGTGGATATGCTTAATCTGGAAATGAATCTTGATACTGATCTTGGTATTGATTCCATCAAGCGCGTAGAAATATTATCAGCCTTTCAGGAAAAAATGCCAGACGCACCCAGGATTAACCCTGATGACCTGGCCACCATTCAAACATTGCAACAGATAGTTAATTTTATTAATCAGGAAAAATCATCCCCTGTATTAGTAAACAATGACGATTTAGCATCTGTAAGGACAAAAATAAACAATGAAATCTGGCGAGGAGAGCTTAAACTTCAGAAAATAAACTATAGTCGCCAGCGGTTTTCATCTCAAGCGCACAGTCTGATTGGAATTACTGATGACGGTACAGATATTTCAGACGAAATTTGTCATGCATTGGAACAACAAGGATTAACTACCTGCAAGCTAGCTATCACAGACAGAAGTCAATCAGCATTGACGGGATTGGTAATTGTTGTCCCGGCCCAATTATCTGAGAACTTCATTACGAATGTACTGGAATTACTCAAATATCATTCAAGAAGTCTGCAAGGCAAAGATCCATTACATCCTGGGCTTCTGGCATGTGTAACCGGCATGGGTGGTAGCTTTGGAATTGATAGCCTTACCGATGTTGATCCAAAATGTGCCGCGATTTCTGGTTTTATAAAGACCGCTGACAAGGAGTGGGACAACGTCATATGTCGTTCAATCGATGTAAATTTCAACACTATTGAGAACGATAAGTTGGGACTGACAATTGCAAATGAACTAATGTTTACGGGACCTTTGGAAACAGGCGTAATTTCTAACCAAAGCTATGAGATTGAACTACCATCCTTACCTGTGTCAGCAAATGCCATTGAAATTGAAAAACAACTAAGACCAGGTGAAACCGTTGTTATCAGCGGTGGTGCCCGAGGAATAACAGCAGAGATTGCTATAGAGTTAGCCAGGCATTACAAAGTTAATCTACTGTTACTAGGCAGATCAGCATTACCAGAAAAAGAACCTGTCTGGGTAAATAATCTGACTGATGAAAAATCTATCAAACAAGCCCTGGTAGATAATAATGAGTCACTCAATCCAAAATCTATAGAATCAAAATATCAACAACTATTAGCGAACCGTGAAATTCTTGAAAACCTCCATAGAATCGAGAAAGAAGGTGTCCACGTCAAATATCAATCAGTAGATATACGTGATAAAACAGAGGTAAATAAATATGTAAACAATGCTCGTAAAGAGATGGGCCTCGTCACGGGTGTTATACATGGCGCTGGGGTGATCTCGGACAAGTTAATCATCGATAAATCCTCTGAACAACTTAATAACGTATTTTCCACCAAGGTCGATGGTCTGAATGCACTATTGGCTGCAACCCAGAATGATAATTTAAAAATACTGGTTATGTTTTCTTCATCAACCGGACGCTTTGGTCGTAAGGGACAATGTGATTATGCAGCAGCTAACGAAGTCTTGAATAAGATTGCACAACACCAGTCAAGACTAAGACCTGCCTGCAGAGTATTGAGTATGAACTGGGGACCTTGGGCTGGCGGGATGGTTACACCTCAACTAAGAAAGCTATTTGAAAGAGAAGGCGTGGGAGTCATACCCATTAATGCTGGATCAAGACACCTTGTATCGGAATTAAACGCCAGTGGTAGTGTTGAGATTGTAATACTTGGCTCCAAACCTGTAATACAAAACAACGTAAAAAAATCAACAGCACACAACCAGAATATTCCAACTCTCAATGGCAACATGCATGTAGCATTTGAGCGCATGATTAACATCAACGATTTCCCTATTCTAAATTCTCATATAATGAATGGCAAAGCGGTACTTCCAGCTGCATTAATTCTGGAATGGTTTACCAATGGCGCTATGCATAATAATCCTGGTCTGGTATTTAGAGGCATAAATGACTTGCGAATTTTTAAAGGTGTTATTCTCGATTCAGACAGCCAGATAAGTATTCAAATACTAGCTGGAGACACATTGGAGCTGGAGGGAGAACTACAAGTACCGGTTGAATTACGCCATGGTAAAGTACTACATGCCGGGGGGCGAATTATTCTGGGTAATGAATATGATACTGAATCTCAACCTCGAATCAATGATTTATCCGGCCAATACTCTCAGACTATTGAAGAAGCCTACACAAATGGTCGCCTTTTTCATGGTGTAGCTTTGCAGGGCATTACCAAAGTTAATAGCTGCTCAGCTAAAGGCATCAGTGGCAATGTAAATTCCGCGCCACACCCATCACAATGGATACATCAACCCATCCGTACTGACTGGTTAACCGATCCGTTAGTGATGGATGCTGCATTTCAACTGATGATATTATGGAGCTTTGAAAATCTGGGCGTAGGTTCACTACCAACTCGAGTTAGTCATTATCGACAATTTCAAAGTAGCTTTCCCAAGGATGAAACAATAATAAAAATTCAGATTGAATCATCGAACAAACATGAAATAATAGCGACAATCGAATTTCTGGACAATCAGGATCAACTGATTGCCCGTATTGATGGATATGAGTGCGTAGTTGATGCATCACTAAATGAAGCTTTTCGCCAAAATCAGCTAGCGGAAACAACACAATAGCCGACAGATGTATATCTACCTACATCCTAACTATCAAGTAATTACATGAACGATAAGTCCATAGCAATTGTCGGAATGGGGGGAATTTTTCCTGGCGCCAAGGATCTCGACACGTTTTGGAATAATATTATAGACAGGAAAGATAATGCAAGTAGCCCACCCCTAGGCAGGTGGTCTCTGGCTATAAATGATGTTTATGATCATAGCCCTGCTCCAGATAAGGTGTATTCAAATCGAGCATGTTTTGTTGAGGAGTTTGTACTAAATTTAGATGGACTCGATATCGATAAGGCATTACTGGATTCACTGGATCCCATGTTTAGTCTCCTGCTTTATGCAGGAAAGCAGGCATGGCAAGATTGCGTTACATCCAGTCTAAATCTAAAACGTACTGGCATAATTATTGGAAATATCGCCCTGCCTACTGACATGTCATCACGCCTGTCGGAAGAAATACTAGGTGAACTATTTGAATCAAACATTCCTGGTTTAGCAAAAAAAGACCAAAGTAAAAATATCAATCGACTGAACCGTTATGTCGCCGGATTACCTGCAACTATTCTTGCACGCGCACTCGGAATTGGCGGTACTTGTTATACTTTAGATGCTGCATGTGCATCATCATTGTATTCGCTAAAGTACGGGGTCGATGAATTACAATCCGGGCGGGCTGACGCTATGTTGTGCGGGGGACTGTCACGACCTGACAGCTTGTATACACAGATGGGATTTTCTACGCTGGGCGCCGTGTCCGCATCCGGGCGATGTTCACCATTTGATAATAAAGCTGATGGCCTTGTAGTCGGAGAAGGCTCAGGCATCGTGGTATTGAAACGTCTTGAAGATGCCTTACAAGATAATGATGTTATCTATGCAACCATCAAAGGGGTAGGCCTTTCCAATGACATACAGGGAAACCTTATGTTACCTGATTCAGAAGGCCAGATTAGAGCTATGCGAAGTGCCTACAAAAATGCCGGTTGGTCACCCGGTGATGTAGATCTAATCGAATGCCACGGCACTGGAACACCAGCAGGTGACAAAATAGAATTCAATAGTATGCGGTCACTGTGGGAAAATGATAAGCAACCGAAGAAAAAATGTGTCATTGGTTCGGTCAAGAGTAATGTTGGGCATCTACTAACAGCGGCAGGTTCGGCAGGCCTTATCAAGGTACTACTTGCCATGGAAAACAAAAAATTACCTCCCATGGCAAACTTTGAAAAAGCTGCCAAGGGAATAGACATAGATAACAGTCCCTTCTCTGTCCTGAATGAAGCCAAGGTCTGGTCACTACGTAATAATAATGTTCCCAGACGTGCAGCTGTCAGCGCCTTTGGTTTTGGGGGTATCAATGCTCATGTTTTGCTTGAAGAATACTCTCCTGCAAGATCCCCCGTCGTTCCCAGTAGCAGGACCAAACAAACGAGTCTAAACAAAGGTAATGATGCTATCGCTATTATCGGTCTCGATACCCACTTTGGTCCCTGGGATACCCGTGAAAAATTCCTTGCCAGAGTATTAGGTAATATGCATTCAGATCACCCCGTCAAGGCTGAAAACCGCTGGGGTTTAATGCAAATGTCAGAATTTAAAGGCTACACCATTAACCGGGTAGATATCCCAATGGGACGTTTTCGTATACCGCCAAAAGAATTACAAGATATGCTTCCTCAACAATTATTAATGTTAAATGTTGCTGCCAATGCCCTGGATGACGCCGGACTAAGTAATATTGAGAACGAACATCGTACTGATGCCGGTGTATTTATCGGCATTGGTCTGGATCTTAACACCACGAATTTTCATTTACGTTGGTCGTTATTAAACAAGGCAAAACTGTGGTCGGAACAATTGGGACTGGATCTTAACGATGAAGAATTACAAGCGTGGATAAATGAACTACGTGATCAAGTTGGTCCTCCCTTGTCCGCTAATCGCACCATGGGTGCACTGGGCGGTATAGTAGCCAGTCGGATTGCCAGATCATTTAATATTGGTGGTCCCGGATTCACCCTCTCCAGCGAGGAGAGTTCGGGTATGCATGCCCTGGAAATAGCAGTACGCGCCTTACAACGCAATGAGCTTAATATAGCCATTACCGGTGCCGTTGATCTTAGTGGCGATGTTCGCGCTGCTGAGGGACAACACCATTTAAAACCTTATTCAAATATTGATACAAATTTGCCATTCGATAGCACCAGTAAAGGAGCATTAATAGGTGAAGGTGCCGTTGCTCTGGTATTGAAACGTTATGCGGATGCACAAAGAGACGGGGATCGGATTTATTCCTTAATAACAGGACTTGGAAGTACCTGCGGCGGACACACCAACGATATAGTACCAACCATTGATACTTATAAAGACTCGGCCATACTTGCCTGCGAGGATGCAGGAATTACAACCGATACAATTTCCTATATAGAAACCCATGGAAGTGGAAATTCCATTGAAGATGAACTTGAAGCCATCGCCATAAAACAACTTCTAGATGACGGCCAGCAAGATCAAAATTATTTAACGCGAATCAGCACCGTAAAGGCTGATATTGGCCACACAGGTGCAGCCAGCGGACTAGTCTCCATAGCACGAGCCAGTTTGGGTTTATACCATCATATTTTACCTGGGCTGCGAGGCCATAGTGAAAAGCAATCCCTGTTTTCTGGTTATGACAAAGTGGCTATATCCAACGCACCACAATACTGGTTACGAAACCGTACAGATGGTCCGCGTCGTACAATGGTAGCTAGTATTAGTACTGGCGGTAATAGTTGTCATGCCATCCTAGAACAAACGCCACAACAAGAACTAAATTCGGATAACACATATTCCGAATTATTTTCAGCTGCTTGTAAAGACGCCTTGTTTTCTATTAACGGAAACACCGAGCAGGAATTGTCTGACAACCTGACACGACTTGATGAAAGTTTGAATAACTCATCTAGCAATGAAATACAGCATATCGCCAGAGACTGGTATAAAACCAACAGAGTTAACGCCAATACTCATCTTGCGCTTAGTATTCTTGCAAATGATCCTGTCGAATTAAAAATAAATCTACAAAAGACCAAAGAAATTCTCATAAACAACATAGACCATTATGGTGAAAGGATCTTTTTTACCCGTGAACCACTAGCGAAAGAAAATAAGCTTGCCTTCGTGTTTCCAGGATCTGGCAATCATTTCCAGGGCATGGGCCAGGATATTGCGTGCCACTGGCCAAAGATTCTGAATATATTGGAAAGAGAAAATAATAATTTTGAATCCCAATTTGCAAGTTCTCGTTTCTGGAATGATAACAATTCATCCCTAACTCATGAAGATGTTATCTTTGGTCAAGTATGGTTGGGGACGTTTGTAAGCGATGTAATATCCAGCTTTGGTATAAAACCTGACTCTGTTATTGGATATAGTCTGGGAGAAACAGTGGGCTTGTTCGCTACTCGCAGTTGGACAGACCGAGACCTGATGTTGGAAAGAATGCAACTGTCTTCACTATTTAAAACTGATCTTGCAGGATCTTGCGAGTCAGCAAAGATTTGTTGGGGACTTTCAAATCATATTAACGTTGACTGGCAAGTGGGCGTAATCAATTGTCCTGCAGAAAAATTAATTAATGAAATAGAACACCTGCCCTGGGTTTACCATCTAATATCTAATACGCCAGATGAATGTGTCATCGGGGGCAACCGTATCGCAATTGAATCTCTAGTAAAGGAATTAAATGTCTCATTTCTTGCCGTTGATATTATTACCACAGTCCATTGTGAATTGGCAAAACCAGTAGCGGAGGCATACAGAGAGCTACATCTTTTTGAAACCACACCTCCTGACAATACAACATTTTACAGTTGCCACACAGGTAGTGCATACGAGGTAACAAGGGAAAATGCAGCGGATTCCATTGTTAATATGGCGATTCAACCTTTCGATTTCACTCGTGTAATTAATTCAGCATACGATGACGGCGTAAGAATATTTATTGAGATGGGACCTGGTGCCTCATGCACACGAATGATAGACCAGATATTAATTAATAAACCACATGTCTCTCGTGCGGTATGCGTAAAAGGAAGAAATGGCGTAAACGGAGTACTACAAACCTTGGCATTATTGAATACCCATCGTCTTGACATGGACCTATCGTCATTATACCTGGAAGTTAGTAATTCAGAATCAGAAACAATAAATAAAAACGTAATATCTGTTAAAACGGGACACGACCCTCTAGCAATAACATTACCACGGAACAGACAGTCAGATAAAAAATCAGAACAAGTTCAACCCAAAACCATAGTAATTGAAAGTGCCGATATTATTCCTCACCCTTCTGTCCCACTTGCTGCATTTTCAGATATGGATGTGATTGAACAGATGTTAAAGACCGAATCAGCAAAGGCGCTGACCCATGAAACTTATCTAAGAGTAGCTAACGGCATTAGTCAATCATTGTCACAGGCCTTATCATTACAAATATCTCTGCTTGAATCAGGCGTTGAAAATCACCAACCAACAACTTCACCTCATCTGGACCAATCAGTCACCAAGGCAACTAATCAACTGTTATTTGATAGAAATGAATGTATGGAATTTGCCACTGGTTCTATAGAAAAAGTTTTGGGAGCGATGTACTCAGATATTGACAACAATCCCACTCGAGTGAGACTACCAGACGAACCATTAATGTTGGTGGATAGAATTCTGGAGATACATGGCGAACCTTGCTCCGTCACATCAGGACGAGTAATAACTGAACACGATATACATGCAAATGCCTGGTACCTGGATGGTGGATGTATCCCTACCTGCATTGCTGTAGAGTCAGGTCAAGCTGATTTATTTCTTTCCGGTTTCCTTGGTATTGATCATATAACAAAAGGCCTGGCGGTATATCGCCTACTGGATGCAGAGATCACTTTTCATAACTTACTACCGATGCCAGGGAATACAATTAAATATGACATTAGTATCGATCACTTTTTCAAACAAGGGGACACCCACCTCTTTCGTTTTAAATTTGATGGTACGGTAGCCGGCAACCCTTTACTAACTATGCGTAATGGTTGTGCTGGATTTTTCACACAAGGAGAACTAGACGCGGGAAAAGGAATTGTACTAACCGAGTTTGATCAACAACCGCAACAAGGCATCCTCACTGAAGACTGGATTGATCTGGTACCAATGAACCGTGAAAACTATGACGAAGACCAGATTAATGCCCTGCGAATTGGTGACATTGAGAGATGTTTCGGATCACAATTCAAGAACCTGCCATTAACCAATCCAATACAACTACCAACTGGTCGCATGACACTTGTACACCGGATACTTGACTTGAACCCCGGTGCAGGACGTTTTGGACTCGGCATGATCACCGGTGAAGCAGATATACACCCAGACGACTGGTTCCTGACTTGCCACTTTATAGATGATCAGGTAATGCCAGGAACACTCATGTATGAATGTTGCTTACATACCTTGCGAATATATTTGACCCGTATGGGTTGGGTCGCAGAAGAGAATGAAGTCGTTTATCAACCCATTCCTGGAATAACCAGCAAACTAAAATGTCGTGGTCAGGTAACTGCAGAGACAAGTAAGGTCCAGTATGAAATTACCATCAAGGAACTTGGATATGATAAAGATGGCACACCTTATGTTATTGCCGATGCGTTAATGTTCGCTGATAGCCGACCTATAGTGCAAATGATCAACATGTCCACCCAACTTAGTGGACTCAATCGTAACCGTCTAACGCAAATCTGGCAGGATATCTCATCAGAGACAATAACAAATCGATCAATCTCGACCAGCAGCAATACCCTATTTAATGTGAACTCTATCCTGGCCTTTGCCGTAGGGAAACCATCTTTAGCGTTTGGCGATCGCTATTTGCC
The DNA here is from genome assembly GCA_051275005.1 of Gammaproteobacteria bacterium. Classification (GTDB taxonomy): domain Bacteria; phylum Pseudomonadota; class Gammaproteobacteria; order Eutrophobiales; family Eutrophobiaceae; genus Eutrophobius. The sequence goes on from JBNMOP010000021.1 coordinate 30,450, forward strand.
GTTTGATAACGAACGAGTCATTGCCCGTTTACCTGGACCACCGTACCAATTTCTGGATCGCATAGTTTCTATACAAAATTGTGAGCCCTGGCAATTAAAACCCGGTGGCATCATTGAAGCTGAATATGATGTCCCAAATGAAGCATGGTATTTTTCTGAAAACCGTCAAATCACCATGCCCTTTTCGGTATTACTTGAAGTAGCCCTGCAACCCTGTGGCTGGCTTGCCGCTTATCTGGGTTCAGCACTCACCAGCGAAACAGACTTGTCATTTCGCAATCTTGGTGGCTCGGCAATTCAATATTTACCTGTTACTACCGATACTGGCACATTAACCACCCGGGTTACCATTACCAAGGTCTCTACATCTGGTGGCATGATAATTCAGAATTACGATTACGAAGTTTTTTCAGACCAGGGAATAATTTACAAGGGTGATACATATTTCGGATTTTTCTCTAAACAGGCTTTAGCAAACCAGGTAGGTATCCGGGATGCCGCCCTTTATCAACCTACTACTGAGGAAATAAGCCGCTCTATTCATTACGCATATCCTGACATTACACCCTACCCTGGTGATAAAATGCGGATGATTGATACTATTTCGTTTTTCGATGCGGATGGCGGGCCGGCAGGTCTTGGTTTTATCAGAGGCACTGCCAACGTGGTTCCTGACAATTGGTTCTTCAAGGCACATTTTTATCAGGATCCTGTCTGGCCCGGGTCTCTTGGACTGGAGTCATTCATTCAATTATTAAAGGTAGTCGCAATAGAAAAATGGGGCCTGAATGAGGTGCATTTTGAATCTATGGCTCTAAATGAGCCTCATAAATGGTTCTATCGAGGACAAATTCTCCCTATTGACAGTATTGTTACTGTTGAAGCAACCATCAAACATGTTGATAATGAAGAGAAATTAATAAAAGCAGACGGATTTCTTTCAGTAGATGGCAGAACCATCTATCAGATGACAGATTTTACCCTTA
>JBNMOP010000022.1:0-31253 GCA_051275005.1 Gammaproteobacteria bacterium
CAAGATCTACCCTCCGACACCCTGGCAAGAATTCCTGCCAGTCAGGTAGAGCGAATTCAATTAGTCCGTGGTCAACTCGGTGGTATAGATCTGCAGGGTCAATCTGTTGTTGCAAACGTGTTTCTTCGTAAAGAAGAGTCTACTGCAATTCGATGGGAGACTTATTTAGAGCACAATAATACTGCAGCACTTAAACCAGCGGGCAGCATATCCTTATCCGATACCTGGAAGGGTATAGATTTCAATACAGGGGTAGACATTGAACGCAATACCAGTGGCTATTATGGACCTGAAGCAGAGTTTGATGGAACTGGGACACTTATAAGCGAGGGACCTGAATCCAGTACTGAAGATGGTTATCAATTAAACGGTGTCTCTCTAAATGCCTCAAGTTTGCTGGGTGAGACCTTCACTCATCTGAATACTAAATATAATGGAAGTGAATCCGATTACGAGCGCCCCTCTAGTGCGGTAAATCAAATCAGTGGCACAATAAATGATGAGTTGATTAAAGAGAATAGAGTTATAGGCCAGTTTGAATTAGGTATAGATGCAGAGCGAACATTTTATAATGAGCTTGCCGGCAAATTTATTTTTCTGTTAACAAATAGAAAACAGGAATCTTCTATCTCCCGAAACAATTCAAACTCAATCAGCGGTCAGACACTGTTAAGGATTGCTGATACAGATACCACTGAAAAGGAACGCATAGCGCGGCTGGAATTTGACTGGCTCGGGTTGGCTGATCACAGTGTTCAGGCAAATTTTGAAGGGGCTTACAATGTTCTGGATCGTAGTTTGATACAAACAGATGATAGAGGTACAGGCCCCTTGCCAGTGAATGTCCCTGGGGCAAATTCCCGAATTAAAGAGCTACGTGGAGATTTTCTTTTACTGGACACCTGGTCTTTAGGTCGGTTCGATTTGGATTATGGGTTGGGTATGGAATTATCCTCAGTAACGCAAACCGGTGATGCAAATCAAAAGAGAAATTTTTTATTCTTAAAGCCACAAAGTACCCTTAGTTATTCTCCCTCTGGCGATGACCAGACCCGACTCCATCTCATACGTGAAGTCTCACAACTTAATTTAACTGATTTTGTCAGTTCCACAGTATTTGAAGATGATGATTTGGCCCTGGGGAATCCTGATATAAAACCTGAGACAACCTGGGTAGCTGAGATTAGTCATGAAAAGCGGTTTGATAAAATCGGTGTAATCAAGCTCACTGCCTTTCACCATTGGGTTTCCGATGTACTGGATTTACTCCCCATTACACCTGACTTTGAGGCGCCCGGTAATATTGGTGATGGCAGGCGATGGGGAATGGAATTCGAGGGTACTGCCCCCCTGGAATGGACGGGCTTGCAAGGGGCAAAACTTGAATTGACATTACGCTGGCAGGATTCTACGGTTGTTGACCCGGTAACCGGTAATAATCGTGTTCTATCAGGCGAGGGCGGTCAGAATGCTTACAGAACCCTGACAAACCGAAATAAGAATAATAAATATTTTGTCAGTGTTAATTACCGACAGGATTTTGAAGCCGCACGGGTGGCATGGGGTTGGACCGTTGCAGAACGGGATCAACGATCCTTATTCAAGGTAAATGAATTTGATGTCTATAAAGAAGACATTGCGGTAGATGCCTTTATCGAGACGACTCGCTGGTTTGGATTAAAAATTCGCCTGGATGCCCAGAATATTTCAGATGACGCCTCCCAGAGAGTGCGTACAAGATTTACAGGGGAACGTGATCTTTCTCCGATCGATTCCAGTGTGGCAAATGATCGCTTTAATGGGCGACGTCTGGTCCTTTCATTGAGTGGTAGTTTTTAAATAATATTTGCCCAAAGCTTAGTAGAAAAATGAATCACCTTAGGCTGGTAAGATACTGTTTGATTCTTATATATGTAACAGTCAGTCTGATGTATTCAGTTAATGCTCAGGAATCTCCCCCCGCTACAGACGTAGATAATACCGGTCAGGTTGAGAATTATAATGCAGAGTTTTTTACTCGCTACCGACCAAGTACCGCCCTGGATATGGTTAATCAATTACCTGGCTTTCAATTGGACGATGGGGATGGTTCTTCCAGGGGACTTGCCTCCTCAGCCGGCAACCTGTTGATTAATGGTCGTCGCCTCAGTGCCAAGCAGGATCTGCCTTCAGCGGCATTATTCAGGATCCCGGCAAGTCTGGTTGAAAAAATTGAGTTAATCCGTGGACAGGCGGGTGGCGTAGATTTTCAGGGACATTCTGTGCTCGCAAATGTTTATCTCCGCACGGAGATTCCCGCTGCAGTTCGTTGGGAACTTTGGGTACTACAAAATAACGTCGCCCCTATAAAACCAGCAGCAAATATTTCCCTGTCACATCACATAAGCGACATAGATTATAATGTTGGTATTGATGTTGAACGTGATACCAGTGGTTGGGTTGGCGTTGAAAATGTGTTCGATAATAATGATGTGCTGATCGCAACGGGTCCAGATGACAGGACAGAGACAGGTTTCAGGATAAATAGCTTATCTCTTAATGCGTCATCATGGTTAGGTGATAATTTTGTACAATTAAACTCGCGGTTTACTGGGAATAATTCAAAGTATCGATTTCCTTCAAGTGTTATCTCACAACTACCCGGTGGCCCAGTTCTCGATGTTAATCGAGAGACAGACACAAAAAACCGTGAGTACGAGGTGGGGTCAGATATTGAGCGCAGAATAATAACTCAGCTAACAGGTAAGGCTATCCTGCTTTACACAAAAAAAGTACGTAATGATGACTCTACACGGCAGAATATTGATTCAATTCTGGGTCAGACACTATTCAGATTTGCACAGACTGACACGACACAAAAAGAACTGATTACACGTCTTGAGTTTGATTGGTCAGGATTTTCAGATCATGCAATACAGTTTAATGTGGAGCGTGCTTACAATGTCCTGGACCGTAGTTTATTTCAGTCCGATGATAGAGGTGGCGGTCCCGTTGAAGTGGATGTCCCCGGTGCAAATTCACGTGTCGAAGAAGACCGCTGGGATTTTTTGCTCCTGGATAACTGGAAGCTGGGAGAATTTGAACTGGACTACGGTATAGGTGCGGAGACATCTACGTTATCGCAAACTGGTGATGCTGAACTGGAACGAACATTTTTCTTTTTAAAACCACTCGCAGTATTGAGCTATGCGCCTGGTCAAGGTAAACAAACTCGATTAAGGTTAGCGCGTGAAGTCTCTCAATTGAATCTAAATGATTTTGTTAGTGCCACTGTGTTTGAAGATGATGATCTGGCATTGGGTAATCCAAATATTCAACCTGACACAACCTGGGTCGCTGAATTTACACATGAGCGCCGATTTGCTAGTGAGAGCGTTATTAAATTGACAGCTTTTCATCACTGGATTTCAAATGTACTGGATTTATTACCACTTTCACCAAATTTTGAGGCACCGGGTAATATCGGAGACGGTAGACGATGGGGATTACAGTTGGAAAGTACCATACCGCTTACATTTTTTGGTCTGAGTAATGCAAGAGTCGATCTGAAGGCATTGTGGCAGGATTCCATTGTCACAGACCCGGTTACCGGAGAGGACAGAAGACTTTCCGGTCAGGGAGGACAAGGTGGATATCGAAGTCTTCAAATAAGAAATAAAAATATTAAATATCATTTAAGGGCAGATTTTCGACAGGACTTTGATATGGCCCGTGTGGCCTGGGGATGGACAATTGCAGATCGCGGGAATAGACCTCTTTACAAAGTAAACGAACTCGATGTGAATAGTGAGGGTGTTGCAATAGATGCCTTTGTGGAGACGACACGTTGGTTTGGCATTAAAACACGTCTCCAGGTTGATAATACGCTTGCGTTTAATCGTCGTCGCGACCGTACATTGTTCATAGGTGAACGAGATTTAACACCGGTTGAGTCTACGATTAACAATAATCGATACGGTGGTAGACGCATTACCTTATTTTTAAACGGAAGCTTCTAGGACTTTATTTCATACTGATTCATATTTTGACCCACTAGCCCTGGTAATGTTATATTATAACATAACATATACTGCAGCATATACAATATGATTAATAAACAGGTCGTTTCACCATTTAAATCTACAGATCACCAGCATGACAGGTGTATGAAATCAGCCTTATCCAAGGCGGAGGATAGCTGTGCAATAAGTGGCGTTAGACTTACGCCATTAAGGCGCAGGGTATTAGAGCTGGTTTGGAAAAATCATGAACCCGTCAAGGCCTACGATATCCTCGATACTTTACAGTCTGAGAAAAAGGGTGCCGCGCCACCAACGGTTTATCGCGCCCTGGAATTTCTTCAACAACAAGGATTCGTTCATAAGCTTGAATCTTTAAACGCCTATATCGGATGTGGCGCACCTGGACATAACAGTACCTCTCAATTTTTAATTTGTCATACATGTGGCGTAGTTGCAGAGTTGGATGACAGAGAAATAGGAGAATTAATAAGCAGCAAGGCAGGTCAATTGGGGTTTACACCTCAACAGCTTACGATAGAAATTAAAGGACTATGCAATCAATGCAAGTCTGCATGAAAAAAATATTGTGTATTATTTTATTATCTATGGCGACAGCTAGTTATGCTGAGACCCTAAAGCCCCGTGTATTTGTAAGCATTCCACCACAGAAGCAATTTATTAAAAGAATTGCGGGAGACTACGTCGAAGTAGATGTCATGTTGTTACCCGGTGAGTCTCCCGAAACCTATTCGCCTACGCCAAGATTGATTGTATCGTTATCGAATGCTGTATCTTATTTCCAGATTGGTGTTCCATTTGAAAAAAAATGGATAGATGCAATCAGGTCCATAAATAAAAATATTAGAATAGTTCCGTGCTGTGAAAATATCCTCAAAGTAAACCAGCAGAGACATGAAGACGTGAATGATATGCATATTTGGAATAATCCAGTTTATGTACAACAGTTAGCAAGATTAATGCTTGATGAGTTAATAGTTATTGACCCTACACATACAAATGAGTTTCTAAACAACTACCAAAATTTTATTACTGAACTTGTGGATCTGGATAATTCAATTAAATCAAAGCTAAAAAACAGAAAAACAAAATATTTTATTGTTTCACATTCTGCATGGGGAGAGTACGCGCAACATTATGGTCTGGAACAAGTTGCATTAGAAAAAAATGGCAAGGAGATTGGTGCGAGATCATTGCTGTCAATCATTAACATTGCAAGACAGGAAGGTCTTAATACTCTGTTCGTAAATGAGCAGTATAAGACTCCGTTTATCGATAATCTGGCTGCAGAACTTGGCGCCAAAGTTATTAGTCTTGATCCGCTAGCTGAAGATTATATAGAGAATATGTCTGCTGTTACGATCAAGATAGCAAACTCCTTAGGTTTGCAATGAACCCAGTCATTGATATTCAGAATGTGAGCTTTTCCTATGGCCATGCACCTGTACTGCAAGATATATCACTACAAATCCATGAAGAAGAATTTTTTGGAATTATCGGGCCCAATGCTGCTGGAAAGAGTTCGTTGTTAAGATTGATTCTTGGTTTAGAAAGTCCAAATATTGGCGATATCAAGGTGCTTGATAGCAGACCAGAAGTAGTGCGTGGACAAATAGGCTATGTTCCACAACACCCTACATTTCGCAGAGATTTTCCAATTACCGTTGTAGAGGTTGTCAAATTGGGACAGTTAGGGAGTAAACATAATCAGCAAAAATCTGCTAAAAATCTGGCTGCAGCAATGGCTGCGGTGGAACTAGATAGTATTAGTCAGAGGCAAATTGCAACCTTGTCTGGAGGTCAGCTACAAAGGGTGTTAATTGCCAGGGCGCTCGCCTGTGATCCGGAGATACTTATTTTAGACGAGCCAACTGCAAATATAGATTTACCTACAGAAGAAAATATATTTGGTCTACTCAAGCAATATAATGAGCACATGACGATTGTTGTTGTTTCCCATGATATTGCGTTTATATCGGGTTATGTAGATCGTGTTGCCTGTCTGAATCGGACGTTAGTATGTCATCTAACTGAAGATATAAATGGTAAAACTATTGAGGATCTTTATGGCGCTTCGGTAAAAATGATCGACCATCATCATTAGGTAAATATGGTTACTAGATACTTGTTGCTCGTTACTAGTAAGTAGCAACAAGCAACGAACAACTAGCAACGAGCAACGAGTAACGAGCAACAGTTATAAAAAAGATTTATAAATGTGAATACTATTCGAAATTACAGCATAAGAAGTAACCTTCGGACGTCGAGCCCGAGCTCTGAGCCCCGTACTGGCAATCGCTTCTGCATTGCCAGCATTTCCGCCATCCCTGGCAGTCAGTCCCGAGTCACTAAAAATGTTTGAATACTTCTCAGCCATCACTGAATTCCAGTTTATGCAATACGCTATACTCGCCTGTATTCTGGCTAGTATTGGTTGTGGAGTAATCGGTAGCTTTGTTGTGGTTAAGCAATTGGGATCTATGGCTGGAGGTATTGCACATGCTGTTCTGGCTGGTATGGGTATCGCTTACTTCTTTGGCGAGTCTCCCATGTTGGGGGCAACTATCATGGCCCTGGTCTCTGCAATATTAATCGGACTAATCAATTTGCGACTTAAGCAGAACGAAGATATTTTAATCGCCGCATTCTGGTCTGTGGGTATGGCCACCGGTATTATATTTATCTCGCAGACGCCCGGATACAACGTAAATCTCATGAGTTATCTATTTGGCAACATTCTACTGGTTACTGAGAATGATCTGATTAGAATGTTAGCGTTGGATATCATGATAATTACTATAGTTAAGTTTTTTTACAGGGAGTTTCTTGCGGCTGCATTTGACGAAGAATTTGCTCGGGTCAGAGGTGTAAATATAGAATTATATTACATACTCATGTTGGGAATGATAGCGCTTACCGTAGTCTTGTTGATCCAGATTGTAGGTTTGATTCTGGTAATCGCGTTGTTAGTATTACCTACTGCATCTGTTTCATTGTTTGTTGGTTCGTTACCAAAAATTATGTTTTTTTCAGTAATATTAGCAATGGTAATAACCATATCAGGTCTTGCAGTATCCTATCAGCCCGACTTACCTTCCGGTGCCGTCATCATACTAATTGCTGGAGCTGTGTATTGCCTGTCATTAGTGATTTGGTCATACCGTCAAAAAAATGTGAAATTTACATAACATTACAAATCTATTCTGACCATTTCTTTATAATAACCAGATACTGTTAGTTTTAATTTGACCGGTCTTGTATCAAGATTTACCCAGTACCAACCATGTTCACCTGAATACGGTGCAATAATACTTCCATTTGCTTTTAACCTGGCACCTTCTTCATAACGAATCCAAATATCAGGATTAACATTTTCCTGGTGAGCATGGAAATCAAAATATGATTTTCCATCAACCTCCCAGGAATAGAGTAACACCTCACCTTGATCCATCTTTGCCATGTACTCAATTTGTTGTCGAGGAATTAATGTCGTCTCAATTGTTTCAGTTTTATATGGTTCGTTATGTTCGCGTAGATTTATGCCATCAATAACTGGCAGGGGTTCTCCCTGTTGATTATATTGAGGTTTCATATTTGATGTATCAATTGCAGAATATAAAACAGTAGAATTATGGGCTGGGGAAGAGATCCTGTTATCTATCACATCTTTAGGTTGGGGAGAGGTCTGAAAAGGGAAGATGATTGAACAGCAGAATATAAATGCAGAAAAATACCTGGACCTTTTTAGCGTTGGAATATTTAATAATAAATAAATTGCTTTCACCGCTACTCCCTATGGAATAGAAAAAATAACTATTCAATACATCTAATAACTCTGAAATTCAGAGAGTAATCCGGCTATTTCAACCGACGTGTTTTTACAGCTGCAGCGAGTTCTTCAATTACATTCTCGGTATCTTCCCATCCCAGACAGGCATCTGTAATACTTTGTCCGTAGGTTAATTCCTTATTCTCTACTACGTTTTGTCTTCCTTCTACTAAATGACTTTCAATCATAACACCGAAGATTCTATGGTCGCCTTCAGTAATTTGTTTAGCAATATCATTACTAACTAAAATTTGGTTCTTATGCTGTTTATTACTATTAGCATGGCTGAAATCCACCATGATTCGTGTTGGTAACCCTGCCTTGTCTAACTGATCAGCAGCCTCGTTTATGCTTTGTGTATCAAAATTGGGAGACTTGCCGCCGCGTAAAATTACGTGACAGTCCTGGTTGCCACGGGTAGTGAAGATTGCAGAGTTTCCTTTTTTATTCACTGATAGAAAGTGATGGGGAGACGCAGCAGCACCAATCGCATCAACTGCGATCTGCAGTGTGCCGTCTGTACCATTTTTAAAGCCTACCGGACAGGATAGTCCTGATGCCAACTCACGATGTACCTGACTTTCCGTTGTTCTTGCGCCTATGGCTCCCCAGCTAACGAGGTCTGCAATATATTGCGGTGTAATAACATCAAGAAACTCAACTCCAGCTGGGATTTCGTCATTATTTAAATCCAATAATAACTGGCGGGCTAGTTTCAAGCCTTTATTTATTTTAAAACTTTCGTCCAGATCAGGGTCGTTAATCAAGCCTTTCCATCCGACAGTTGTACGAGGTTTTTCAAAATAAACACGCATAATAATCAAGAGATCATCTTTGTGTTTATTAATTAAGCCCTTTAGTCTGGTGCCATATTCTAATGCCGCCTTAGTATCATGGATCGAACAAGGGCCGACAATAACCAGCAGTTTGTCATCTTCACCACTGAGAATTGACTGGATATCTTTTCTCGCTCGATACGTGGTTTCTGTCGCCATATCAGTGAGGTGTATTTCATTACAAATTTCATCGGGTGTAACAACAGCTTTCATCTCTTCTATACGAAGATCATCAGTTATATGTTTCATGATTTTTTTCTTTTAAAGTTAATGTCAACCCGGTGGCCAGGAAAATGGACGTCCACCAAGGATATGTACATGTAAATGAAATACGGTTTGACCCGCCTCTTCACCATTATTTACGACTAGCCGAAATGCCTCTCCACAACCTTCACTGGCCGCAACCCTGTTGGCTGTTAATAGTAAATGACCTAACAGTGATTGGTCATCAACCACGGCATCTGAAATTTTAATTATTGGCTTTTTTGGTATTACCAGTATATGAGTAGGTGCTTGAGGATTCGCATCTCGGAAAGCAAGGCATAAATCGTCTTCATAAACGATATCTGCTGGTATTTCTCGATTTATTATTTTAGCGAAGATAGTTTCCATGGCGTGCAATCTTAAAGAACCCTTGCTTGAAATGAAAATAATTATTCGTAGTATTGCGTTAGATTTGGTTCATAACAGTGCATAAAATTACAAAATGCCCCTGATTTGATCAGTATATCCGCGCTAATTATTTATAACTACTTGATTGTTAATGATTTTATGTTTGGCATAGTTCTTGAAATATAACAATTAGAGAGCGGGTATCGGGTTACACCAGATAATCCATATCCCTCAAGAATTTTCTACCGTAACAGGTATTCGCTCTCACTAAATTTTTTCACCCCTTGTAGCAGCCCTATCCGTAAAATATTATTAAGATCTCTCGTATCAGAGAATGCTATCTTGATCTATTCTCTAATAAGATTTGATTTATGAATAATGTAGATTCATCTAACGGAGTTGGTCACCAACACGATCTTGTTGATAAACATCGTGATCCGGTTTGTGGGATGAGTGTCAGTCACGATTCACTTCATTCTTGCAAACATGAAAAATCGACATATTATTTTTGTAGTGAAAGTTGCCTTAAAAAATTCACAAAGGATCCTGAACAATATTTTGCACAGGACAAGATTATTGAGAAAGTCTCTCCTCCATTAGTAGTTTCTGAATCTGCAGGTAATTATATCTGTCCGATGCATCCAGACGTAGTTAGCCAGCAACCTGATGATTGTCCGGAATGTGGTATGTCACTTGAACCTGTAGTCCTGCCTGTTGCAGCATCTCATACAGACTATATCTGTCCTATGCACCCGGAGGTAGAAAGTGACCAGCCTGGTGATTGTCCGATTTGTGGAATGGCACTGGAACCACGGACAGTAACAATAAAGGAAGATTCAACCGAGCTGGATGATATGTCTCGTAGATTCTGGGTCTGCCTGTTACTGGGTTTGCCGGTATTATTCATCGCCATGCTATCTGATATGACCCAGCTACTTTCCGGGTTTTCACATTCCAGCCTAGTTACTGTCGAATTAATTTTGACTACCCCTGTCGTATTCTGGGGGGGACTGCCCTTTTTCATACGTGGTTGGAAATCTGTCATTAATCGTAGTTTAAATATGTTTAGCCTGATATCGCTGGGTGTTGGTATCGCCTGGATTTACAGCGTGATTGCACTTTTTCTACCTGATCTGTTTCCTTTAACCATGCGCATGGCAGATGGAAGCGTTCCCGTCTATTTTGAATCAGCTGCAATAATTATCGTTCTGGTTTTACTTGGTCAGGTGCTGGAACTAAAGGCCCGCAGCCGTACTAATGCAGCGATTAAATTGTTGTTAGGTCTGGCGCCTAATATTGCGCGCCTGGTAGACGACCACGGTAATGAAAAAGATGTTCCAATTGAACAGATTCAACCTGGAGATAAGTTGCGAGTGCGTCCGGGAGAAAAAATACCGGTTGATGGTGAATTAATAGAAGGTAGTAGTTCCATCGATGAATCCATGATGTCAGGTGAGGCTATGCCTGTGTTAAAGCAAGCTGATGATACTGTTATCGGGGGTACAGTAAATGGTAAAGGGAGTTTTATCATGCAAGCAACCAGGGTAGGGAGCGAGACTTTATTGGCCAGGATTGTACAGATGGTATCAGCGGCGCAGCGTAGCCGGGCCCCTATCCAACGCCTGGCAGATAGTATCTCTGCCTGGTTTGTTCCAATAGTCATAATGGTCTCCGTCATGACATTTATGATCTGGTTTATTTTTGGGCCTGAACCTAAAATTGCTTATGCGATAATTAATGCAGTGGCCGTACTAATCATCGCATGTCCATGTGCCCTGGGGTTGGCAACACCGATCTCTATCATGGTTGGTTCTGGCAGAGGCGCCACCAGCGGGGTATTGATTAAAAACGCCGAGTCTCTGGAGATTATGGAGCGTATCGATACCATAGTCGTTGATAAGACCGGTACCCTGACAGAAGGCAAACCACAATTAATAAATTTACTACCAGAGCCAGGAGTTGATGAGAGGGATCTCATTAAATATGTGGCCAGCCTGGAGCGTAACAGCGAGCATCCACTGTCAGCTGCTATTATCGATGCGGCTAAGGAGCGTGATATTAATTTCTTAGTGGCGAGTGAATTTCAATCAATTACCGGAAAAGGTATCACAGGGACAGTTGCAGGACATCAAATTGCCATAGGCAATCAGGCGTTATTAAATGATTTGTCAGTTGATTGTGTATCGCTTATGGAGAAGGGGAGACTTTTCTATAATGAAGGCCATACAGTTATATTCGTTTCCATTGACAATAAGCCTGCCGGGATATTAAGTATTGCAGATCCGATCAAACCTACCACTAAAGAAGCAATTTCTGCGTTACATGCAGAAGGTCTGCAGGTCATTATGCTTTCCGGGGATCATCGTGCTACTGCAGAGACTGTGGCGAAGAAACTGAACATAGACAAGGTATTTGCAGGGGTTTTACCCGATCAAAAAGCCGCGATAATCAAACAGCTACAGGCGGATGGACATCGTGTAGCAATGGCAGGTGACGGCATAAATGATGCCCCTGCGCTTGCCATGGCAAATGTAGGAATAGCCATGGGGAGCGGTACTGATATTGCTATGGAAAGTGCGGGTGTCACATTAGTTAAGGGAGATTTGCGTGGTATTGTCAGGGCCAGGCGATTAAGTAAGGCAACCATGCGAAATATTCGTCAAAATCTGTTTTTTGCATTTATCTACAATGCCCTGGGGATCCCATTAGCAGCTGGGGTATTGTATCCATTATTTGGAATCCTGTTATCACCTATGATTGCCGCTGCCGCTATGAGTTTTAGTTCTGTCTCTGTGATTGGCAATGCTTTAAGATTGAGTAAAGTCGACCTATAATGCAGGAATGTTTGATTAAAGCTGATATCGACATGGATAGGCTTACTGTATTAATGCTAGTAGCAAAACAACACCGTAATTGAAGGGGAACTACATGCGATTTTTAACATTATTGTTAACATTGATTCTGACCATCACTTCTGCCAATACCATGGCAGTAGAAACCGGGTTTAATCCACAGGCGATGTTCTATTTAAATATTCCCTTTGATGGTAATGAAGCGAGTAATGACCAAAGCACATATGGTTTTCGACTTGATAGCCATGCCTATACACGATATGACAATGTCCCTTATGTTAGACAACTGGACCAGACTGCAGTATTCGATTTTAAAATGGAAGCTGACAGGATTGAAGGAATATATATTTCGGGTGTTGATTATTTAAAACTATATCAAGTCAACAAGCAGAATGAAGATGAAGATGAGTACGAGGACCAGATAACTATATTTGATGAGATAAGGGGATGGACGTCGTATATGAGCAGTATTGCACCTATGGGCGTATGGATTGGTGTGGGGCTAGGCGTCGGATTATTGGTGGGAAATTAAAGAGGCCTAACCCTTTTTTAAATCCCCATATTGCTCAGGGTAACCATTATATCATTTAATATAGCAGTAGCCCTTGGATGTTCTGCTTCAAAGTTAGAGATGTGATCTCGAATATTCTCTAACAGGTCCACGTCATTATTATCTGATTCACTTTTAATGCGCTGTTCCAGATTATCTATCAGAGCAATCAGCTTGTTTTTCGTATCAGGTCTGTGATCCGCGATTTGATTCACTTCTACTCTTAACCTGTCCAGATCTTCTTTAAGATTTTCCTTGTTCATAGTCCTGCCCATCTGACGGAATTTACATGTGTTAATTATCACCGATCATGATAAAAATAGCACTGCCTGTGCTGATAAATATTCTCCAGACCCTTGCTGTGATAGGATATCAACCCAGTTAATTAACCACTGTTCAACACGATAGATTATTAACAATAGCGTATTAATCAGCTATTTAGATATGTAATTAATGGAAACAAATCTTTCACAATCAAATTCAACTCTGAGCGTTAGTAATCTTGGTTGTTCTCGTTATGATTCAATGCTATTTAGCAACTTGAATTTTAGCGTCAGCAACGGACAGTTAATCCAAATTGAAGGTGAAAATGGTAGTGGAAAAACCACTTTATTAAAAACACTGTGTGGATTTATTGAACCAGAAGAAGGAGAAGTGCTTTGGCAGGGTGAGAATATTAGGTCTGTCAGAGAGGCTTATGCTAGTGAATTGAATTATATTGGACATAGTAATGGGATAAAGTTAGGCTTAACATGTATTGAAAACCTAAAGCTAAGTACTGCATTTACTTCCTGCCTGATTACTACAGACTTCGAACAAGTTTTAGCGCAGTTTGGTCTGGCAGGACATGAGGATTCCTTTTCTTTCTCATTGTCCGCTGGACAGAAACGACGTCTAGCATTGGCATGCTTGTCGATTAGAAAGGCCTGTTTGTGGATACTTGACGAGCCTTTTACATCCCTGGACGAGTCCGGTAAAAATGCGATGAAAATAATATTTCATAAGCATTTACAGACTGGTGGAATGATATTAATGACATCTCATGATTTAATTCAGTGGGATGGCATAATGCCCGTAACGATTAGACTGTAATAATGAAAACCACTACTGGATTTGATGCATTTAATTCGATACTCGTCAGGGATATTACCCTGGGCTTACGCAACCAGAGTGATTTTGTTAATCCATTAATTTTTTTTATAATAGTTATTACCATGTTTCCCTTATCTATTGGGCCTGAGCAGGAAACATTGCGTCAACTGGCGCCGGCCATAGTCTGGGTGGCAGCTGTACTGGCATCGAGTCTTTCGCTAGACGGATTATTTCGAACAGATTTTGAAGACGGTTCACTTGAACAGATACTGCTTTCACCACATTCAAGTATGCTTTTGATTAGTGCCAAGATATTAAGTCACTGGCTATTATCAGGGTTACCCTTATTATTATTAGTCATACTGTCAGGGAGTTTGTTGTATCTACCAAATACAGGCGTAAAAACCTTACTGATTACACTACTACTGGGGACGCCGGTATTAAGTCTGGTAGGGGCAATAGCGGGGGCACTAACCATGGGCTTGAGAAATAGCGGGATGTTGCAGGCACTGCTGACACTACCTTTATTACTACCATTGCTGATATTTTCAGTTTCAGCCGTAAATAATGCACTGATAGGACTGTCGGTATCGGGAGAATTTTACTTTCTGGGAGCGATATTAGTCCTGGCATTGACCTTGGCGCCATTTGCAGTACTCTCGGCACTAAGAATCCGATTGGGATAAACAATATGTGGCAATGGTTAACTAAATACGCATCACCAAGGCACTTTTATTTACTGGTGAATAAATTGACGCCGTGGTTTGGCTGGTCCGCAGTGATACTCTTTTTAGCTGGCCTGTATGGCGCCTTTTTCTATGCCCCGCCAGATTATCAGCAGGGAGAGAGTTTTCGAATAATCTATGTACATGTCCCCAGTGCATGGATGTCTATGTTTATCTATATGGTAATGGCAACTGCTGGCGCGTTGGGGTTGATTTGGAAGACCAAGGTGTCGGATGCAATCGCCAGGAGTTGTGCCCCCCTGGGTGCTTCATTTACCTTTTTGGCCCTGGCAACGGGATCACTATGGGGTAAGCCGATGTGGGGCGCATGGTGGGTATGGGATGCCCGACTCACCTCTGAACTGATACTGTTATTTTTATACCTAGGGTTCATCGCCTTGCAGTCTGCCATAGATGATCGTCGTTCTGCAGCGCGTGCCGGTGCAGTTCTGGCACTGGTAGGCGTTGTGAATATCCCAATTATTCATTACTCAGTAGAGTGGTGGAATACCCTGCATCAAGGGCCTACCGTCTCTAAACTGGATACGCCATCGATTCATATTGATATGTTAATACCACTATTAATCATGAATACTGCATTTATGTGTTATTTTGCAGCGATGTTACTGATCAGGGCACGATGTGAGATTATAGAACAGGAAAAGAACAGTCAGTGGGTCGGGGAACTTGTACTACGTATGGATGCTCAAAATGAATAATGTAAATGAATTTTTTTCCATGGGAGGCTATGCATTTTATGTGTGGTCTTCTTATGGGCTTACCGCTTTGGTACTGTTGGCCAACTTTTATATACCCAGGTCAAACGAATCAAAACTGATAAAAAAATTGTCCCACAGAAAAGAACGAGAGGCGAGTAGCACGAAATGAATCCAAAGCGGCGAAAATTACTATTAATTGTAATATTTCTTGTTCTCGGAGTAGGCACGGCCACGGGCCTGGCGTTAAAGGCCTTTCAGGAAAACTTATTGTATTTTTACAGCCCTACCCAGATCATGAATAATGAAGCACCTTCAAATCGAAACTTCAGAATAGGTGGATTGGTTGTGGCCGGCACCGTAAAACGAAATACTGACGACCTCAATGTATTATTTACACTTACAGATACAATGAATAACGTTACGGTTACTTATGACGGAATACTGCCAGACCTGTTTCGCGAAGGACAGGGGATAGTTGCCAATGGCGCTATAAATAATGAAGGTATCTTTGTCGCAAATGAGGTACTGGCAAAGCATGATGAAAATTACATGCCGCCAGAGGTTGCCGAGGCTTTAAGTAAGGCAGGTGTTGAACATAAAGTTAAGAAAACGCAGGTGATGATAAGATGATTCCTGAACTAGGTCACTACGCCCTGATCCTGGCATTATGTGTTGCGATTTTGCAATCATCTATCCCATTAATAGGGGCAGCCAGGAACAATTTTGCCTGGATGTCAGTCGCCCGACCGGCAGCACAAGCACAAGCAGCGTTGATGACACTGGCGTTTGCATGCCTGGTTTGGTCATTTGTAGAAAATGATTTTACGGTTGCTTATGTGTCCAGTAATTCCAATTCCATGTTGCCATTAATGTATCGAATATCGGCGGTCTGGGGGGCACATGAGGGCTCATTATTATTGTGGACATTTATACTCTGTCTTTGGACCGTCGCAGTAAGCTTATTTTCACGCCATCTACCTGAGCAATTCATCGCTCGAGTGTTAGCTGTGCTAGGTATGATCAGTGTAGGATTTTTGCTGTTCATGCTATTTACATCCAATCCATTTACCCGCTTGTTTCCTGGACCAGGAGACGGTGCTGATCTAAACCCATTATTACAGGACCCGGGATTAATCATCCATCCCCCCATGCTTTATATTGGCTATGTCGGTTTTTCTGTTGCCTTTGGTTTTGCTATTGCTGCATTACTAGGCGGTAACCTGGATATAGTCTGGGCCAGATGGTCCAGACCCTGGACGATTATTGCCTGGGGTTTTTTGACATTAGGTATTGCCCTGGGTAGTTGGTGGGCGTATTACGAATTGGGTTGGGGAGGTTGGTGGTTTTGGGATCCCGTTGAAAATGCCTCTTTTATGCCCTGGCTGGTAGGTACGGCGTTAATACATTCCCTGGCGGCCACAGAAAAGCGAAATGTCTTCAAGAATTGGACCGTGTTATTGGCTATATGTGCGTTTTCATTGAGCCTATTAGGTACGTTTCTGGTACGTTCGGGTGTTATAACCTCCGTACATGCCTTTGCCACTGACCCCACCAGAGGGGTATTTATTCTGGTCTTTTTGGGGATAGTGATTGGTGGTTCATTAAGCTTGTATGCCTTTCGGGCATCAAAAATACGCAGTGTTAATTCATTCGCACTGCTATCCAGGGAAACATTATTATTAATTAATAGTGTAATACTTTCAGTTACTACCGCTGCCGTTTTACTTGGAACCATCTATCCACTTATCGTTGAGGCATTGGGGTTTGGAAAATTATCCGTAGGTGTGCCTTATTTCAATGCTGTATTTGTCCCATTAATGGTACCAGCAGCGATGGCCATGGCTATCGGCATGACTGCGCGTTGGCGTTCAGATGAATGGTTAAGGATCTGGACTACCTTAAAAATGGTCTTAATAGCCTGTATCGTAATAGGTGTCTCGGTGGTAGGCATGCTCACACAGTCCATAGCACTACGCGCCATGCTTGGTGTTGTGCTTGCATTATGGATAATATTTGCAACGCTGGTAGCGATAAAAGATCGAACCAAAAATATATCTGGAATAATCAATAGTTTTGCTGCATTGCCCGCGGCTTTTATTGGTATGTGTCTTGCTCACATCGGATTTGCATTATGTATCCTTGGTGTCACCATCACATCCCAATACAGCAGTGAGATTCATAAACGCATGGGGGTCGGCGATATAGTTGATCTATCCAGTTACAGTTTTAATCTTCAATCAATCGAAGATGTAGAGGGGCCAAATTATTTTGCAAACGAAGCAACGTTTTTAGTTACAAAAGGTGATGACACAGTCACTACCTTAATTAGTCAAAAGCGATTTTATCCAGTAACCGGTTCAACTATGACAGAAGCGGGCATTGGTGGTGTCCTGTTCCAGGATCTCTATGTATCCCTGGGCGAACAACTGGAAAATGGCGAATGGAGTGTACGTCTTTATAGTCGTCCTTTTGTGCGATGGATATGGCTGGGCGCAATATTTATGGCGCTAGGTGGTTTTGTCGCTGCCAGTGACAAGCGCTATCGGTACAGTATTAAAGAAACAGAAGCAAAGGGCATTGCCACAGACAATTTATCTACTGCAAGCAGAGTTTAATGCTGCCATGCTGAAGTATTTAATTCCATTATTTGTTTTTTCCTGTTTGGTGATATTATTTGTATTTGGTCTGCAAAATGACCCGAGTATTTTGCCTTCTCCTTTTATTGATAAACCCTTGCCACAGATCAGTCTGCCGACATTGTCAGATCCAGCTATTTCATTTGACACGAGTGATCTTAAAGGTGAAGTGACCTTGATAAATATTTGGGCGACCTGGTGTATACCTTGTCGTCAGGAGCATGCCTTGCTGGTAGAGCTCGCAAAAAATAACGATATAAAAGTAGTTGGGTTGAATTACAAGGACAACAGGGACGATGCTATGAAGTGGTTGGTAAGTCTTGGTGATCCATACAATATAGTGTTATTTGATGAAGACGGTAAAGCAGGTATAGATTTAGGATTATACGGTGTGCCAGAAACATTTATTATAGATAAAAATACAATTGTTAAACACAAACATGTCGGACCATTAACTGAAAAAGATATTTCCGATACTATCCTCCCGATGATAAAAAAATTGAAAGTTATTCCATTGATAAATGAGTTGAATACCCAAAAATAATGAAAATCTTTATTAGTATTGGAATATATCTGAGTTTAGCTATTGTCTATGCAGCAGATATTCCACTCGAGTTCGAAGATGC
The DNA here is from genome assembly GCA_051275005.1 of Gammaproteobacteria bacterium. GTDB lineage: Bacteria > Pseudomonadota > Gammaproteobacteria > Eutrophobiales > Eutrophobiaceae > Eutrophobius. Next base: position 18,497 of record JBNMOP010000022.1, read on the forward strand.
TGCTCAACAACAACGCTATCAACAGTTATTAGATGAATTAAGATGTCTGGTTTGTCAAAATCAGACACTGGCAGACTCCCATGCTGATTTAGCACAGGATCTCCGATCCCAGGTGTACGGTATGGTTAGTGATGGTCAGACCAACCAGGTCATTGTTGACTATTTAGTTACACGGTATGGAAACTTTGTCTTGTATCGTCCTCCGTTAAATCCCTACACCGTGTTACTTTGGTTTGGCCCTTTTATATTACTGCTCTTTGCATTAATAGTGGTCTATCGACTTGCAAATTCAAAAAAAGTTGTCGACGTCAAACTTAACCAGGAAGATCACCTGGCTGTATCCAAATTGTTAAATCAATCCGATTCCAGTAATCACAGTTAGGGTAAGTATGGAAATATTTTTGATAATTGTCACACTGACGACACTGCTGATTGCCTATGTGGTTGTCAGACCCATGACTCGAACTAATAACAAACGGGTTGATGACAACGAAGAGTTACGTATTTCTATTTACCGAGAGAATCTACAGGAACTTGAATCAGAATTTAGCACTGGTCAATTGGGTGAAGGACAACTGGATAATGTCAAAAATGAATTGGAAATGTCTCTGTTACAAGAATCAGGCAATACAACTTCGGTTAATGAATTAGACCGCCAAACGGAACATCGCAACCAATTTACCTTGAGCATCATTGCAGGGCTCATCCTTATCGGGCTAACGATAGTTATTTACACTCAATTGGGTAATCCACAGTTAATTGCACTGAAGGAATTCGGTGATATTAACGCAGAAGAAACATGGGAAAATAATCCATCGAAAGAAAATATGATTTCTTTGATGAAAACACATTTGCAACGTAATCCCGATGATGCAAATGGATTATATTTTTTGGCTAACGTTTATATTGCCGATACAGATTATAACAATGCAGTTTTAATGTTTGAAAAATTACATGAGTTAGCAGGAGATAACACACAGGTTTTATTGGCACATATAGATACCCTGATCAGAGTAAATGAAGGAAGTTTTGCCGGTCGGGCAGAGGAATTAATTCATCAGGTGTTATCTATTGAACCAGAAAACTATACGGCATTGTTATTTGCCGGGCTTGCAGCTGAGGAAACCGGAAATTATCAGGGAGCCAATAGTTATTATGCAAAGATATTACCGATCTTGCAGAATCAGCCAAAATTACTTCAAACTGTGAACATGCTGATGGCGCAAAATACGTTAATGATGCAACAAGCAGGTATCGGTCCAGTTTCTCCGGAGTCACCCACAAGTGCCTTGGTGGACCCGACCATGTCAGTGCAACTGCGTATTGACGTTTTGCCTGGACTGGTTGATCAGTTTTCAGAAAATGACACATTATTTATTTATGCCCAGGCAGCGGAAGGTAGACCTATGCCATTAGCTGTGATACGCACCCAGGCCAATATATTTCCTATGGAAGTGACACTTGATGACACACTGGCGATGATGGCGACACATAAAATATCAGATTTTGAAATTGTTCGTGTCCAGGCACGGATCTCGAAAACAGGCGCTGCCGAGCCAACCAGTGGAGACATACTAGGCGTGTTGGAAAAGGTTACTGTTGCTGAAACCAATCGGGTTGAACTTGTAATAAATGAAATTATCCCATGAGCCAGGACCTGTCTGATTTACGACGGGAGTATATTGCCCGGGGATTGAATGAAGACGATATATCACCCGATCCAGTGAAACAGTTTGAACTATGGTTCCAGGAAGTTCAGAAAATCAATATTGAACTTGCAAATGCCATGGTACTGGCGACAGCGGGCAGTAATGGTCTGCCTAGTGCCAGATATGTATTGTTAAAGGAATACAGCGATAAGGGATTTGTATTTTATACAAATAGTCTTAGTCAAAAGGGTAAAGAGATACATCAGCAACCGCAGGTTGCATTGGTTTTTTATTGGAAGGAACTGCATCGGCAAATTCGAATTGAGGGAAATGTCGAGCAACTATCGTCCGCATTGGCCGATAAATATTTTTCCTCAAGACCCAGGGGCAGTCAAATTAGCAGCTGGGTCGCTACCCAGAGTGAGGTGATCCCTCACCAACAATTCATGCATGAAAAGGTGAATGAACTAACAGAAAAATATGCCAATCAACCTGTGCCAAGGCCGGAATCATGGTTGGGTTATCGTGTTATCCCACGGTTATTCGAGTTCTGGCAGGGACAGGAAAATCGACTGCACGACAGAATCATTTATAGTATGGAAATAAACAAGGTCTGGTCACATCACCGGCTGGCACCCTAAATAACACATTCATCTCAACTCGGGGCGCCCCTGGGTGCCCGTGTCGATGCAATTAGTTCAGTCAGTGTGGTGTTATATAAGGAAACAGCGTCTTTTGGCTCAATATTTTCATTATTATTTTTGACTATCATTCCTGCAGCAAGTATAGCCGCTATAATGTGCTCTTCATTCATTTTTATTTCTCCTGTTCACAGTGATAAACTATTAATATTGGTTCATAGTTTAGCGGAATTATTCCAAAACTTTAATGGTCAAAGGGCTATTATTGAATAAATAATCAAGCTTCAATCAAAAAATTTTCATTTTTATGAATATAAATTAGGGAGTAAAGAATGGAAGAGGACGACAATACATCATTAACAACCGCTAAAACCCTCTGGACTGAGACGATACTTGAAATTCTTTTTCAGTCATTGAAGGCCAATAAAGCAGATGCTGTTATTCTCGATGTGCTGAAGGAAGTTAGACAGAAAGGTTTCACACCTGATTACATTATTGAGAAAGTGGAAAAGAAAATAGATAAAAGCGCATCGATCAGGGTCAGAGGATTAATGCAGAAGTCTAAATAACATGTCACTTATTATTTTAAAAAAGGAAAAAGTGTGAGAAGAATCTACGCAATACTGATATTAACAATATTTTTTCATCCGTTGGTAATGGCTAAAACAATCATAGAGGTTACAACTTCTATGGGGACGATACAATTGGAATTGTTTCCAAAAACGGCACCAAAAACCGTAGCAAATTTTCTGAAATATGTGGAAAGTGGTTATTACAATGGTCTGGTATTTCATCGGGTTATTGATGACTGGATGATACAATCTGGCGGCTATGATGAAAACTTTATGATGAAAGACTCCATGCCACCGATTAGAAATGAAGCGACCAATGGTCTTAAGAATCTTCGTAGCACTATCGCCATGGCACGAATGTCTGATCCGCACTCTGCGGACTCACAATTTTTTATTAATCTGAGTAATAACGTAAACCTAAATCATCGCGCGCGGACTTTTTCAGACTATGGCTATACCGTGTTTGGAAGGGTTATAGAAGGTATGGATGTGGCAGATGCCATTGGTGATGTGAAAACAGATTCCATTGATGGTTATGATGATGTACCTGTTGAACCCGTATTTATCAAGACTGTAAAAATTCTTAGCAGGGATGAAGAACAAGTAGCTCCTAAAAAAAATGCACGACGTATAAATTTAGATCGTTGATTAATAAATAAAATCAGGATAGCAGTCCTTATTAGTGTTTATTACTAGTGTTAGTTAATAAAGGAACCTCTAATTAAGTCTCAATACGCATTGAGTCGTCATTCTGGCACCCTAAAGGGTGCTCGTGCCCCGGGGTATAAACTTCGGCCAGTATCCAGTAAAAAAACAATCACTTATTTGATACTAATTTTTACACGAATGACGGTCAATAGTCTTAATCAGAGAGTCCCTAAATGAAAATGTTGATATCTATTGTTGTATCGTTATTAATTGTATTGACTACCACTGCTGTCATCTCTTATTTTATGTTTATGCATGACAATCGCCAGTCCCTGGAGGTCTATGTCGATAGGGATGGGCAGATATATCTAAATGGCGTGGTCTCCACAGAAATCAGGGCAACCTCTTTACTCAATGATCCGGCGTATATATCGACCTTGAGTTATCATCCGGACAGCAGTGTTCATTATTGTTTTGGCCAGTGTCGGTAGATTAAATGATTAGTTATCCAATTGTACGAATCAAAAGGCAAAAAAAAGCCGGGCAGTGCCCGGCTTTTTCATATTAACTAAGGCGTTTATTGAAGAACAGCGATAATTAATCCTATGTCACGGAACACAGAATCACCTTCTTCAATACTCTCCAATCTGAAAATAATGACCTTCGCATCAGCAGAGACGAAACCCGTTAAGTGAGTGACTGATGTACTGTCCTGTGAGGTCATCTCAATTTTTCCCATTGCATCAATGGGTGAGAAAAATTCAAATAGCTGAGAATCGCTGGCAGCGTCATCTCCGGAAAAAGAATTTACAGATGCCACATCTGTATCTCGTTCAAAGCCTCGCAATGAAACATTTGACGTTGCACTGGCCGCACTGGCATCGAATGTTAATGTCGAGTCGGGACCGAAGGTAAACACTTCAAATGTTCCGGTTTCATCAGCACCTGCAGCAATCCCGTGCAGGCGATAGCTGGCACCGCTGAGGTTAGGCATGGTTGTGGGTAATTTGACCCCCAACATGAGCTCATTGAAGACACAGCAAATTTCATTCGGTATTTCTTCAAATGTTTGAACATCGAGTAAGGCAAAGAGTGACCCGTCATCATTGGTCCAGCCTTCCATGTCCTCAGTTTCTCCCGTTACCAAGGTGACACCACCGTTTGCAGATACTGAATAGGGTAGGCCGAAATCACCATCGGAATCTTCAAAAGGATTTAACATGACATTAGTTAATGTTGTTGGAGTTCGCGAAAAACCAACTTCATCCAGACCACCTACTGGCACACTCGCCTCGCCAGCCCCATCGAAATCCACCTTTATGACTGTGCTTGAAATCTGGACACTTGACGATGAACCAAAACTAGCCAGTTCAGTAAAAAATGAGACCGCCCCATAATATCCATCCAGACTGGCGACACTCATTTCCGTGCCACCTTTGAGAACCAGGTTTAATAACACAGAAGCTTCATCACCATCTTTAGACTCAGGGTCAACCGCGTCTCGTATACCATCTTCATTGGTATCCACAGTATCAAAGCGAACACCGGCATCACGACGTGAGGATATCAACACATTATCGTTTCCTGTGTTGTCTAAACTTATTGTTGCCGGTGGAAAGCGAAATCCAAAATCAGGTCCTGTGCCTTGTTGTGAATTGTCAGTCGTAAAATCCTCTTCAAAGGGTGAAGAGACAGATAAATTACCATCAGCATCTACGGTAGCGCCAAATTCCTCTTCATCACCACCTGTAGCAAATTCATTAAATATACTGGAATTGATAAACCCTGCCGAATTGTCTACAAATAAGTTAGTAAAGGAATCAATGAGTACATCATTTTCAGTAATTGTAAGCGTACCCGCTTCAGTTCCTGCCTCAATAAGTAGGCTAGAACTAAAGACTTCAACTGCAGTGGTGCCAAAAGTTTCTTCTTCGTTGTCATGCAGTCCAATTGAAAACTCGATAAGGTTCCAGGTGCCTAGTGCTGCAGTCCTGACTGTGTCATCAGCAGGTGTCCTTTGGATTTCAGCGATATCAGCTTCAGCCAGGTCACCTAAATCTTCTTCTAGTTTGGCTAACATGGCAGTCAGATCTGCCTCGGTGGTCAAATCAAATTCCTCAACCCGACCTTTAAGCGCAATTACCTGGTTAATAGGTAAGTCCGCTAGAACTAACGTGTCGTCATCTATGAACTTTTGCAGAACAAACTGGGATATCGGATTAATATCAATAGCCTGGTCAACCACCATGGCGGACATGGAGATACCCGTGCCGGTGATTCGTACAATTAAATCTGCTGAGAGTTCGACGCCTGCAGGCAATTCCAGACTGTAATCACCTGTAATGGAAGTGGTGGTAGAAGCCAGCACATCACCCACTTGAACACCATCATCGTCGATCCGTATCAGCTCCACGGTGGCGCCGCCTACAGGTTGCAAACCAAGGATATCTGCATAGACTGGAGAAATAAACATGTTCATTGCGAAATTCATATAGGACTGTTTTTCCAGCAGTGTGACCGCGCCACCTGGTGCGGTCACAGTACCACCTATGGTTATATTTGGTGTTGAATCAATATCAAAACGGACTGGGTCCCGATTAACACCACCGGTACCATCACCACAGGCACTTAACAATATAGCGATAAAACTGGCTAGCAATAGAGATGAAATGGTTGGCTTACGATACGTCATAATTACAGTCCTCGATTAAATTTAAGAATGATATGCAATTGGATTGACTCAGTTATTCAATGTTTATTCTGTTTAACTACCGAATGTGTTACATGCATATAATAAATTGAAGTAAATTTAGTAAAAACCAGATAGAGAGTTATTACTCGCAATAACAACGGAAAAACAAAATTTTCTGGGGTAATACTACTACAAATCATAATACTACATAAAAGCTTTATTATTAGATGTATACAATGTGTGAATCATATCACACTATAAATAAATGGACCCTCATTCAGACCAAATTTTGAGGATTGGTGGGAACCTTAAGTGACACAATTTATAATTCACAAATAATATATTAATTACTGCTATAAATTACATGCTTGGCGCAAATCTTTTGGTGGTACCAATTCAGATTTTAATAAAATCAATATTACCTGAACCAGAGTATTTGAAAGATCATTTCACAGGTATTGCATGTATCACATGGTTTTAAAAATTGTCCAACATTTTTTACAAATAATCATTATCTTAAATCGAAGGGTTCAGGAATGAGTGATCTATATTCGATAATTTAAATCGAATTTAATAAAAGTATGCTTCTGATAAATACTGTCAAAAGAATTACAATACTCTAATCGTAGGGTGTAAAGAGTTAATAATGGTCTTACTATTATAATTAGTAAGACATTAAAGGTAACAATTTAATACGTATAAAAGAATATATTAAAATATCTAAATAGTGCGGTTTCTGCTTCATCCAAAATTGAATGCTATTAAGATTTATTACATTAAATACTTGACTAAATAAATAGAGAATATGTCTGACTCAGGAGCAGTAGTAGAAGAAATTTTCTCAAATTAAAGTGAAATGGATAAGTTGTCAAAAGCGCTTAGCACTATGCTGACTGGTGTAGATAAACAGCTTGAATATGCATTGAATGAGAAATTGAAAATTGCCAAAAATATTGCTGAACAGAAATTATTGAATCTACAAAAGAAAATCAAGGAGCAAACTTTACCTCTATTGATATTTGTATTTCAGAATAAACTTCATATAATTATGTCCGTTGTTAGCCGGAGCAGACGTAATCATGAAAAATAGCTAATTTACCGAATAAGGTCGTTTGTCGCCGGTTGAGATCACTGCCCTAAACGGACATTTATTTTAGAAGCAAAAACTATGGCTTACCGATAGCAATCCTGACAGAATATTCTGGAAATGAAAGATGAATGCCACATAATTATATGTCCATATCAAGATATTGACGTTGATTCAATGGTAATGACATGTTAACTAGTTTGATACCGAAATCTGAGCAGTCAAGCGATCTAAGTTATTGATTATTGGTTAGAGGAATCGTTTTGGTTACCACAAAAAAGGACAAAAATTACGTTAACTTGATAGTTACTCAACGACACCTCTTAAATTAAATTTCTTCAATTTGCATTAACATTTTTAATGCGTTCGAAATTTCTTCGCCAGTAAATGGCTTTATTATATGTCCGGTTATTTGGCTGTTAGTTTTTAGATCAGAAAATTGATCAGAAATATTTCCGGTGCATATTAATACTGGTAATTCATCATTCATTTCTCGTATTTCTTGATAAACTTCTCTGCCTGAAATGTTCGGCATATTCATATCCAGTATCACGGCATCAATACAACTTGTTTTTTCAAGTATTTCTAATGCCTTTTTGCCACTAGTCGCGGTTATTATTTTATAGCCCTTAACCCCAAGCATTACTGAAATTACTTCCAGTACTGTTATGTTGTTATCAACCACCAAAAGTGTTTTTTTAATAAAATCATTTTTATTTTTTTTCAAAGTGAAACCTGATTTAATATCACCTTTATTATCTAATTGAGGGCATAAAAACCTGAATATAGTTGAGCTATTAGGTTTGCTAGTTACATGTAGGCCTCCATTGTGAGATTTAATAATCCCCATTGTTATTGATAGTCCGAGTCCTCTTCCAAATGATTTTGTTGAAAAAAAAGGATCAAATATACGAATAATATTATCTGGTTCTATTCCACTTCCCTGATCTTCAATTTCAAAAAATGCATAATTACCTTCAATCAGTTCTTTACCATTGATACATGTTTGTAGAAATTCCTTATCCGCTTTGATTGTACCTGTGCGTATCATAACACTGGTCTCTTTCATCATGGAGGCATCAGCAGCATTTGTCATGAGATTCATTATGACCTGTCGAATATGTGTTGCATCTCCTTCAATCCATAAATGGTCTAGAAGGTAAAGTTCAAAATTAATATTCGAAGATACCTTTACCAGGTTTAGCATCTCAGTTACCAGTAAATTTAAATTTAAAATTTCCTTTGTTGACCTGCCTTTGCCTGCATAAATCATCAAATTTGATGCAAGAGCTGCTGCATGGTGACTGGATTCCAATATAGATTCGAGTAATTCCTTTATGTCAGACGACTCATTCGATGTATTAAGTGCAATATCCGCATTTCCCATTATTCCAACAAGAATATTATTGAAATCGTGGGCGACGCCGCTAGCTAGGACACCAATGCTTTCCATTTTTTGTGATTGAATTAATACATCTTCTAAATTTTTTCGATCAATAGCAATGCTTGCCAGATGTGAAGCAATTTTCATGATTTGAATTGTGAAAGTAGTTGGAGTACAACTAGTAGTATGTGAAATTGCAAAGGTACCCAAAATTTCTTCTGTTTTTGAAAATATGGGTATTGACCAACACGCTTTTATTTCAAATTTCTTTGCTACGTCTCGTAATTTATCCCAACGTGGGTCGGTTAATGTATCTGTTACAATTACAGTCTCTTTAGAATAAGCGGCATTTCCGCATGAACCATTTAATTCACCAGGTACAGTGCCATTTAGTATATCTATAAAATTCTGATCAACACTAGGTGCTGAAATTACATTTAGCATATTCTTGAATCGATCCAATAACATTATTGAGCAGAGGGAGTTAGGAATAATTTTTTCAATTAATATGCACAGATGGTTGAGACATATAATGAGGTCTTTTCCTTTTGCGATGGACTCTAGAACATTGGCTTGAAGTTTGAGGAGAATTTCCGTTTGTTGGTTTAATGCTCGTTCTTGCAAATTAGGGTCTTTAAACCAATCCAGATTTGTAAGAGTATTAAAGCCTGCACGCTGCTCGTTTTTGATAGGTTTATTATACTTTGGTTTTGACATTATCAAATTTTATATGAAATTTTTTTTCAACAAGAATGTTAAAAAATGGGTTGAAAATAAATGAGAATCCTCACATCGTTTTATTTGGTTCCGATAGCATTATGTAAATTAGTGATAGACCACAGAATAAAGTAGTCTAAATCAAGAGGTCAGGTCACGTTTATTATAAATTGTAATTTCCGTTTTTGGAATGAAAACTACTAAATCTATATAAATAGCGGTCTGCTCTCGCTCAAAGTGGACGTTAGCTAAAATAGCTATAGTCATTAAATTTATTTATCAGCGTGTGACAATATCTTATTTCAGTCAGTTTAAATTAATCAAGGAAGGAGGACATTATGTTATTTGATTTTATATATTTAGACGAAAAAACAATAATCACACATTGATAATTGATATTTACTAGTTTAAAAGCTGAGAGCGGCAAGTAAATACTCAGATATTATTTTTATATATATGAAAGTAATGATGGTGTGCAAGATGTGCTTGATCTGCAAATAACAAAAGATAACAGGAGGAGTTTGTAAGGATGTAGACAGTAAAAGAATCTCTTGATTTGAACGTCTGCATTTGGAGACTCCAAATAATAACTAAAAAATCATACCTAACCAACTTATAAAGACGTACTCATTAATATTGTTTATAATGAAAATTCTAAAATAGAAATTCAATAGATCATTATTAAAATCTAAAGTAGCGATGAAATTACAGGCAAATAAAATATTGATCGTTGATGATAATTACGATTTCAGAAAATTGTTGTCAGTATTTCTTGCAAATATTTTTGAGAATGTAAAAATTGTGCAACATGATCCTGTCGCCTTCCCTGATTTGGATACAGCTATTAACTGGGCTGACTATGATCTGCTTTTACTTGACTATAATCTAGGACAGAAAAAAACGGACTGGATTGGTATCAAAATTTAAAAACTATAGATAATTTTCCAACGACAGTAATGCTTACCGGAGAGGGGAGTGAACGACTGGCTGTAGTGGCAATTAAAAACGGAATTGATGATTATATTTCTAAAGAAAATTTAACTAAAACGAAGTTAGCCAACACGATCTACGAAGCATCACAAACACATCAAGAGAAACTTCAAAAAAGACTATCCTTTACATACCAGGGTAGAGTATTTAACAAGGCATTGTTCTATAGTGCTCTTGATTCAGCTATAAATCTGAAAAATAAAAACGCTCGCCTCATAATCATTAAATGCAATTCACATGCTCAAAATGAAGAAGCCATTGGAATTATTTATAAAGATATCCTGATTAGCTTTATCGCAGAAAAGATATATAACTTCCTTCTCAATATGAAGCTGGAGATTAAAATCATATCTATGCAGGATAAATATATTGCATTGTTTATCATCAATGATTCACATGAGATTATTTATTTGCCTGAAAAAATATGTCAACATATGGAGAAAATAATTTTCAAAGAAGGAGAAATAAGCTGTGAAGTTTTCATTAATTTAGGCGTAGTGCCTCTTACGCTTGATAATATGGATTCAGGAAAGTTGTTAAACATAGCGATTAATGAATGCGAGTCTTTAATCGTGTCAAATGAGAATGCATATGTAATATATGATAAAGAGAGTAGTCAGGACATATGTACCGAAGAGAAGTCAATAGCCAGTCAATTAATTGACCCTGAAAATATTGAATTCAATGTGATGACTGCAATACAGGAAAATAGGCTCTAACCATTATACCAACCTATGATGGCTGTGACGAACATACCGAATATGATTGACCGCAATGCATATGTTGTGAGATCAAGATTTATCTCATCGTCTGGAGTTCAGATTACAACAGCTGAGCATGCCCGGTTAATGAAAATCGATAAAAACATTCTACTTATCGATAATTGGATACTGAGAAATAGTTTAGGTATCTTGCTACAAAGTCACAAGACTACAAATGATGGGTTAATTTTTTCTATGAAGTTGAGAAATGAATCTATTGTCGGTCCGCATTTCGTCGAATGGTTAGTAAAACTTCTCAAGAAACAAACTGTTCCAAAACACTCGTTTATGTTTGAAATTACATCTGATGATTTGCTAAAAAGTGCTAAAAAGTACAGCGGATTAATGACTTACCTGAGACAAACATATGGCTTTGAATTTATTTTATCAGGACTAAATAGTCTCTCTGAATACAATAGATTGTCCAAGAAGTTTCAATTTGAATTTTATAAAATGAACAAAACTTTTATAGATGCAATGAATTCTTCAGAACCCGTAATGGAAGACTGGGAAGAGCTAATTAAAAAAATACATGATTCCGGATCTTATGTGATTGCGTCTTTTATTGAAGATTCGACTACCTTATCCAACACAATTGCTTCCGGCATCGATTTAGTGCAGGGATATTTCGTTGGTGAACCTACATCAGATGTTCCTAAAATTGATCGTATTCCACAAAAAAAATAGACCTTCCATAATATTTGAATGGAAAACAGAACAAACTATTGCAATCAATATGCGTCCATTCAGTATCGAAGATATATAACATCAGTAAAATTTATTATCTTTATATACTAGATAAATAATTGGGAAGGTAAGTGATAAACACAGAAATTGTTTCTATTGATCAAATTGAATTAAGAGGATTTGCACGAACCGTTGCCGAGCTTGAATGGTTATTACTTATTCTGGTATTACTCTATTTCGTTGTCCCTGGTACACAGATAGTCAATGAATGGAATGTCGTTATTGCAATGACTTTCTTCGCAGTCTTCATTATTTCATTTCGATACACAAGATTATTTGTTAAAGAAAATCGCTGGAAATTAGCAATTGATACTTGGGTTGTTAATAATACGGGTGGAATTAGTAGTCCAATACTAAATTTATATCTCTTGGTCTTAGTAACCAGCGCAATAACCTTAGGAAAAATAACGACTTTTAGAATTTACCTTGATAACGGTGGTTTATTTTTATCTCGGACAGACTGCGAGTGAAGAAGATTCTTTTTCGTTAGTAAACTTCACTGAGTTAATGATTTTATTTGCACCTTTTTTGCTGATTGCTTATTTAACATCATTGCTATCTGCAGATGTTAAAAATGCACGTGAAATATTGGAACTATTGTCCGAGACGGACGAAATGACGGGTATTAAAAATAGAAGGGCATTTAACAATACATTCGCACTTGAAGCAAAGAAAGCAAAACGTTATTCAAGGCCGTTCTCCATTCTTATGATCGATGCAGATAATCTCAAAACTGTTAACGACCAATCCGGCATAAGTACATCACTGAACAGCAGGTCGATATGTTCACCGGTTTCAATAATCGATATAGCCATATCGGCATTTTCTGCTTCCAGTGTTTTGTATCCTAACTTCTTCAGATCACGTAA
>JBNMOP010000023.1:0-30902 GCA_051275005.1 Gammaproteobacteria bacterium
TTAACTGCCCATGCACAATCTGCTGAATATCGCATTAGTAAGAACGGTGAAACAAACTAATGGTTATAAATATTATTTTATAATTTTTGGTCGTTGTGTAACTTCTGCGCTCAGAAAAATTCTTTTCCAATTACGCATGATATCCAGGTTGATCATCTCGCCTGGTGTCACGCCCGTAATAAGCTGAACAGCTTGTTGGGTATCAACCAGGGAATTGCCGTTAACCTTTGTAATAATATCTCCGGGCATGACGCCTGCTAATGCCGCCGGACTTCCCTGGAAAACCGCCGTAACAAATATTCCAGACGTATCAAGATTCATAGCCTCTGCTATATCTATTGGAACTGGTTCAGGGATAATTCCTAACCAGCCTCTTTCAACAAAACCATTTCTAATGAGTTGTTGCATGACATCGATTGCAAGATCTATCGGTATCGCGAATCCTATTCCTTGAGAACCCCCAGTATTTGAATAGATTGCCGTGTTAATACCTATCAGTTCACCTCTTGCATTAATCAGGGCGCCACCAGAATTTCCGGGATTAATGGCCGCATCAGTTTGGATGAAGTCCTCAATTACAGTAATTCCAACCCGGGAACGTCTGGTGGCACTAACAATACCCTGCGTAACAGTTTGTCCAAAGTTATATGGGTTGCCTATAGCAAGTACTACATCCCCGACTTGCAATATATTTGAGTTTCCTATGGCAGCAACAGGTAGTTCATTGAGATTAATATGTAATACTGCCAAGTCAGTTTCGCTATCAACTCCTACCACATCAGCCTTGGCTAACCGTCCGTCTGGCAATGTAACCTGTATTTCATCAGCTTCGTTAATGACATGGGCGTTGGTAAGTAAATAACCTGATTTATTGAGTATTACACCAGAGCCGAGGTTATTATTTATTTCTGGTTTTGAGGGTAGATTTCCAAAAAAACGTCTGAAAATAGGATCCTGTAACAATGGATTAGTCTGGCTGGTTCGAACTTGTCTTGCGTATACATTAACGACTGCTGGAGCGGCTAATGAAATTGCATCGTTATAAGATACAATTTCAACAGGATTTTTTATCGTATTCGAGATATTATTCTGTTTTGCGCCTATTTCGGGCAGAAACATATCGGGAAAGAAAAACAGTAATAGAAATGCAATGGCTAGTCCGCATATAGCAAACTGCAATAAAAATTTCAGTAGATTTTTTAGATTGGCAAGATTCATTACCCGGACAATTATCGCCTAAATTGATATAAGGTTACCAGCATAGGAAAAATTAGATGAATTTGAGGTGATTCCACAGTTGGTAGTTATACAATTAACGTAACATGTTATAATTAGGTGGAAATATACTCGCCAATCCAATAGCTTGGGGAAAAATGATAATGAGTGTAGATGTAAATAGAAGAAGATTTTTGACTACAACAGCATCTGTTGTAGGTGGTGCCGGGGCTGTGGCGACGAGTATTCCGTTCATATCCACTTTATCACCAAGTGCAAAGACCAAGGCCATAGGTGCCCCAGTAGAGGTAGAAATCGGTGATATACAACCAGGGGAATTAAAAATTAGCCAATGGCAGGGTAAGCCAGTATGGATATTAAGACGACCTCTGTCAGCCTTGGATGGGATTCGGGAATTAGATGTTGAGGTAAGTGATCCTATTTCGGAAAGGGAACAGCAACCTGAATATGCAAAAAATGAATATCGTTCGGTAAAACCTGAGTATCTTATTGTAATTGGACTTTGCACGCATCTGGGATGTTCACCTACTTACGTAAATCGAGATGAAGGTGGCGACCATAATTTAGGTAGCGACTGGAAAGGCGGATTCTTCTGTCCGTGTCACGGCAGTAAATTTGATATGGCTGGCCGTGTATATAAGGGTGTGCCAGCCCCTACAAATTTAGTAGTCCCACCACATATGTATCTAAGTGAAACCAAGGTATTAATTGGCGATGATTCAGGGATATTGTCATGATTAAATACATCATTGCATTCAGAGATTGGATAGATGCTCGTTTTCCACTCATGGAAGAATGGAATAAACATGCAGCGAAATATTATGCCCCGAAGAATTTTAACTTCTGGTATTACTTTGGTGTATTGAGCATGGTTGTACTGGTAATTCAGCTGGTGACGGGTATTTGGTTGACCATGAACTACAAGCCCGCTGCTGATCTTGCCTTTGCATCAGTTGAATACATTATGCGTGATGTTGAATGGGGATGGTGGATACGATATATGCACTCTACCGGTTCATCGGCATTTTTTATTGTTGTATATCTGCATATGTACCGAGCGCTACTTTATGGTTCTTATAAACAACCTCGTGAGCTTTTATGGCTTATAGGTATGCTGATATATTTTACATTAATGGGGGAAGCATTCTTCGGATATCTGTTACCTTGGGGACAAATGTCATTTTGGGGTGCACAGGTAATTATTTCATTATTTGGTGCCTTGCCAATCATTGGTGATGATTTGTCACTATGGATTAGAGGGGATTTTGTAGTCTCAGATGTCACTCTGAACAGGTTCTTTGCGTTGCATGTTATTGCATTACCGCTGGTGTTGTGTGGCTTGGTTGTTGCACATATTCTTGCCCTGCATGAAGTCGGTTCAAATAATCCTGATGGTGTAGAAATAAAGGATCATAAAGATGAAAATGGTATTCCGTTAGACGGTATCCCATTTCACCCGTACTACACTGTTAAAGATACTGTAGGTGTGGTGATCTTCCTTATACTGTTTGCGTCAGTAGTATTTTTCTGGCCTGAGATGAATGGATATTTTCTTGAACATGCGAATTTCATTCCGGCTGATCCACTAAAGACACCAGAACATATTGCCCCTGTCTGGTACTTCACTCCTTTTTATGCAATTCTAAGGGCGGTACCCAGTCAATTAGGTGGAGTGGTCGCTATGGGTTTAGCTACCATGCTATTTTGTTTCCTGCCATGGTTGGATAGAAGTCCTGTGAAATCTATTCGCTATCGGGGATGGAAATACAAGACCGCTCTGACAATGTTTACTTTTAGTTTTGTTATACTCGGTTGGTTGGGAATGCAGCCGGTTACACCTCTTTTTACCTGGGCTTCGCGGGGATTTTCAATAATATACTTTCTGTTTTTTATTTTAATGCCATTTTATACCAGTAATGATAACGATAAACCTGTTCCGGACAGGGTGAGATTCCCATGATGCGCATTTATATATTGATAGTTTTTATTCTTACTGCACAAGTATCCTGGGCCGCAGGTGAAAGTAGCATGCCGTATGAATTTTCTGAAAATTTATCTGACCAAGCTGCGTTACAAAGGGGAGCGAGGACATTTGTAAATTATTGTCTTAGTTGCCATTCGGCAGCCTATATGCGGTTTAACCGTATGGGGCAGGATCTAGGTATACCAGACAGTGTATTACTTGAAAACTTTATGTTTGGTACCGATAAGGTCGGTAGCACGATGAATGTTGCGATGACAAAGGACAGTGCGAATCAATACTTTGGTATTGCCCCCCCTGACCTTTCCGTTACCGCAAGATCTCGTGGTCCCGAATGGTTGTACAATTATTTAATGACATTTTACTTGGATTCTTCCAAACCTGCCGGTGTAAATAACCTTATATTTAAGGATGTTGCTATGCCACATGTATTGTGGGAATTACAGGGGTGGCAAGAAGCGGTATATGTAGAAGAAACTGGGGAAGATGGACTGCCTATCAAAAGAATTGATCACCTTCAAATGACTTCACAGCTTGGAAATAAGCCGGAAGTTTACCAAGATGAAACCTATGAAGAGATAGTAAGTGATCTGGTAAATTTTATGGTGTATTTGGGTGAACCTATAAAGTTACAAAGGTATTCTTTCGGGATCTGGGTTATTCTTTATATGGTATTCTTATTGATTATCGTCTATTTCCTTAAAAAGGAATATTGGAAAGATATTCATTAAGTATTATCTTCACCATCAAACTCAATAATTAACTAGTATTTCACAGGAGAAATTGTTATGACGAGTGTAGCAAACAGGCGCTCAGTCATGGTCTTGTATTCTGATTCATTAAGTCCAATTGGACATGCTGTCCGTATAGTACTTGCAGAAAAAGATATAAATGTTGATATCAATTATGTTTCAGGAAATAACCTGCCCGAAGAGATAGCTGAGATTAACCCTTATAATACAGTATTGACTCTGATTGATAGGGATTTGGTTTTATATGATGCACAAATTATCATGGAGTATCTTGATGAGCGCTTTCCGCATCCACCTCTAATGCCAGTTGATCCGGTAGCTCGTGCAAGTAATCGACAAATTCGCTATCGAGTATTGCGTGATTTATACAGTTGTGTAGAAGACATTAATAGCGATAACGACATCACTGCAGCGAATGCAAAAAAGAATCTACGTGATCATTTAACATCAATATCTGCGGTGTTTACACAGAAACAATATTTTATGTCGGATGAATATACGTTAGTAGATTGTTGTATGGCACCTTTGTTATGGAGATTGGATTTATATGGGATTAAGTTGCCAGTATCAGCAAAACCATTGTTAAAATATGCTGAAAATCTTTATGAGCGCGAACCATTTAAAATAAGTATGTCTGAGCAGGAATTGGAATTACGCATAGCTTGAAGGTGCTGTCATGAATATTGGTATGACATCTAACCGACCATATCTATTACGTGCCTTGAATGACTGGATTTTAGCTAACGGGATGGCTCCGTACATACTTGTGGATGCAGACTATCCTGGAACAACTGTCCCCGGGGAATTCATTCAAGATGGAAAAATTGTCCTAAATATATCTCCCGATGCAGTTAAGAATTTATTTATTGATGATGACGTATTAGTTTGTGAGGCTAGATTTGCAGGAAAATCAATATCACTACAGTGTCCAGTTGCAGCCGTAACCGCAATTTATGCAAGGGAGAATGGACACGGAATGGTATTTCCAGATGAGGATATAAAGAAAGAAGAATCAAAATCCAGATCAGTGCCCGTTCACAGTAAACCAAATCTTAAAGTTGTAAAGTAAACTACTTTAATTGAATCTGTTAAAATATTCCACTAAGTGTCAATGTTGCAGACCTGCCTCTGGTGCGCTGACGTAACTCTCTAAATCTTATAGGGCCTAGGTCGCGTTGGCCGATAAAGACAGTGCGATTTCGGTATCCTGGAGAATTTAGTATGTTGACTGTAGTAAAGCGCAATTTTACACCCAGCCAACGTGTGGTCTCGATAAACGTTCCAAGTTGAAACTTTTCATCATAAATTTCAAGTTCATTTACCTTGAACAGCGGTCGTTCTGCACGCGTTATTATGTTCCAGCCCCAGGCTATGCGTGATAATTTAAAGTCCTGACGATAATTAATACTAACAGCGTATTTGTTTTGGACATTATATGAAATGGGAAAATCACCGCTGGGGCTGGATAACACGCGATTTTTACCAGTCACCGGGTCGACTACTGTAGAGTCCTGCCACCGTGCCTTAATATCTAGTTTTGAAGCAGGCATACCTAGTATTTCTAACGGTATAGTGGATTCCAACTCTACCCCCCAACGCCTGCCTTTGCCTATGTTGCCTGGAGTTTCGAAGTTGGGCGTAAGAGGAAGTAAATCCAGTACATTTGTTATCCAGTGATGAAAAATCGCAAGCTTGATCACAGTAAGCCTTCCGAAACGTCTTTCATTGCTTAGCTCAGATATCCAGGTGGTGTCAGGGCGTAGATCAGGATTACCCAATGCTAAATCGTCTTCTTCAAAGATCGTTGCACTTACAAAATCTGTTAGATCAAGTTGTGAGACCTCGCGTGCAATCCGAAATCGTGTTTGATTTCCCTGTTCGGGGGAATAACTCAAAGTAGCCTGTGGTTTTAAAAAGAAAAAATTTCGTTTTTGTTCAGCATCTCCACTTTGAGAAAGGGTAGACAACTCCGCACCCAGGCCATAATCCAATTCAAACTGTTCAGTAGACCAGGTATCTTGTAGCAGAA
The DNA here is from genome assembly GCA_051275005.1 of Gammaproteobacteria bacterium. Taxonomy (GTDB): domain Bacteria; phylum Pseudomonadota; class Gammaproteobacteria; order Eutrophobiales; family Eutrophobiaceae; genus Eutrophobius. Next base: position 5,999 of record JBNMOP010000023.1, read on the forward strand.
AATCCCATCGAACCTCTTTGACAAAAGAGTTAGCACCTGGAACATCTATAATGACCGGACCAGAACCAATATCAAGTGTTTGAGTCAGAGATCCATCCAGGTTGTTATAGACCCTTTCCATGTTGGCCTGAAAAGAATGATTTTTCAGGCCCATCCAGTCAAACTCTAATCGTGCTATTACTTCAGTACCTATTGCTTTTCCTTCTGCTAAACGAAGAGATGTCTGAATTCCTTCGTCATTAAGGACACGTTGAGATTTATATGAATCATCATTTGAGTGGTAATAAAGCAGTATCGCCTTACCCAGGAAGTTACTACTCAGGCTGCTTTCAGCATCGAGACCAAATTCAATATTCGGTTTATCAAACCTCTCTTCGAATATTTCTTCGCGTGGACTACTGCCAGGTATTTGCGGAACACGGTCTGATATTAGAAACTGATCTCGCTTCTCATGCGCTATTATTGTGTTGATATTAACAAGAATCCTGTCATCAATCATTGCAACGGCATGTAAATTGCCTTTAATAAAAGTAGATCTATTTTCTCTATCGTCAAATCTGTTTTCTGTGAGATTACCATTGCTATCAAATAATTCATCCAGGCCAGTACGGCCAAATGAATTTTTCGCGATGGATATCCCTGTATTGTATTCAATCTCTTTCCATCTATCTGTTAAGGATAAATTAAAAGAAGGGGTGAGGGGACCATGGCTAAATGGCTTAAGTAGTGTAGCTTCCCATTTTATTGCGGTAGGTGTTTCTGCACGCAAGATAATATTTATAAGTGCTGATTGTCCTTGAAGATCGATTCCACGAACCTGGCCACGGATCAACTCAATTCGCTCAATGTTATTTGCAGGTATACGGGAGAGAATAGTTACTGCTTGATCTTTTTTGGAACTGGGCCGTTTGTCATTTATTAAAAAGTTGCCTGTTGCATTGCTAAAGCCTCTTGTGTTGTTGAAGCTTTCATCGAGTTGAAAACCAGGGACCTGCCGCACCATATCAAGAACAGTTTGAGGTTGATATTGATCAAAAAAATTAGCGTTATAATTTACTACATCATTATGATTTGCAGTAGCTTGATTTTTTTGAGCTTGCTGTAAATGTTCATTTGCCAACAAATTACCGCTAGTGCTAAAAAATAATACAATAGATAAAAATATATACTCTGCTTGAGTTTTTTCTTTAGACATTAATAGGTCAGAGAGAGGAGTATGCAATAATAAAAGAAAAACGACTTATAGTAAATTTGTGCTAACTTAATAAACTTTAATATTTTTATAAATTTTATTCTTAAATAAATATTAATCTATATATTGAAATAGCCTGACAACTTTTTGTACCCCTCCTGTTTTTCTTGCTAGTTCAGTTGCGGCATTAGCTTGTTCACGCGTTATAAGTCCCATTAGATAAACAACACCTTTTTCAGTGACAACTTTAGTGCTAAGCGCGGTGGCTTGTTTGTCTGCAATAAGTTTTGTTTTAACTTTTGATGTAATGACAGAATCACTGCTGCGGGCTATAAATGAGCTTGGTGCGGCAATGGTAATTTCATTATGTACGCTTGTTACTTTTGGAATATTACGAACCAGTTCTATAACATTCTGCCGTAATTCTTCAGTAGGAGCTTCTCCTGTAATAAGGACAATAGTATTAAAACTTGTAAAATTAACATGTATCATTTTTCTAAGTTCTTTATTGGAAAAAATTGCTTGGGTAGCTTTTAGTTCGATACTTTGATCTTCTATAACGGTGCCAGTTGTACGCTTATCGGCAGCAACAGATGCCCCAGCTGCAACGCCAGTAACCGCTATCGCAGCACATCCACTGAGAATAGTTGTAGAAAAAAGAAATAAAAAAATATAAGGATTATATTTTGACATGGAGATTCACCCCTCTAGTCCAAGTAATTTGTGATCAATAAGGTCGCAAAGACAATTAATTATCATCGTATGTAACTCCTGAATTCTTGCAGTAGACCAGCTTGGAACCCTGATTTCAATATCATTTGTCTGTATTAGATCTGCTAGCTGGCCACCTTCACGACCTGTTAGAGCAATTATACTCATTTCTCGTTCGTGCGCGGCATCTATTGCATGAATAATATTATGTGATTCACCACTAGTGCTGATAGCTAATAGTGTATCTCCTGGTTGTCCAATAGCTCTAATTAATTTTGAGAAAACATCTGCGTATTGGTAATCATTTGCTATTGATGTCAATGATGAAGTGTCAGTAGTTAAGGCAATAGCGGGTAGTCCAGGTCTTTCCATATCAAATCTGTTTAACATCATTCCTGAAAATCGTTGTGCTTCTGCAGCGGAGCCACCATTTCCACAACTTAAAATTTTTCTCTCATTAAGTAGGCAATTAGTCATTGTTTCAGCAGCTTCAGCAATCACATTTGCCAGTAGTTCACTGACCTTCATGCTTATATCAATATTTTCTTTAAAGTTGTCCCTAATTCTATTAATGGGGTCCATATATACTATCTATTCAAATTTTTTATTGCACAGCGAAGGCATTTTTTATCCACTTGATTTGTGGTAAATCAATATTGCCCGTAAGTGTAATTATATCAAATCGATAGAGCTTATCATGCTCAGGAAATTCCTGTAAATATATCTGACTAGTCGTAATTATTCTCTGAATTTTACTCTTATCTATCGTTTCAATTGGATCAATAAATTTGGTATTAGAACGATAGCGAACTTCTATAAAGACGATGGTGTTAATGTCACTCATTATTAAATCTATTTCACCATATTTAGACCTGTAGTTAGTTTTTAATTCAGACAATCCTTCGTTTGTTAAAAATGTTAATGCTATTTTCTCTGCAATAATACCGTTTTGGTTGGCAGTATTTTTGTTTATCAAGGAGATCTCTCGGTATTTACAAGTATTGGAATTCCGTTATCAAATTTGGCCCACAAAAGATTTCTGTGTATTACTCCATCATTTGTCATATACAAATTACCGGCCTCACCTTGATATCTGTAAGTTTGATTTAATGATAGATCACCGATTTGTGAGATTAAGTGAAACGCATCAATTCCAAATGCATAATAACGCGGGAAAACAGTACTCATTGACGGCCAACTTTGTTGAATCAATTTAGCAATATTTTGATTTTGTTTTTCTGGATTAAGTAACCATGGAATATCTACAAATTCTACGCCATTTAAATCATTATCTACCGGGAAATTATGTTTTCCTGTATAGACAGAAGATATTGTATAGATAGGAATCCCTTCTGCCTTAAAAAATCGAAGATGAGGTACGATTTGTCTGGCGTTTAGGTTAGTTGCAACCATAAATACGAATTCTAAATCTTCCCTGAGCCTACTGCTTGATGATAAGTTTCTTCCCAGTTTTTGGCGTAAGGCTGTAAACCTTGCTTCACTAGTGTTTATATTTAGTATTTGTTTGATTGGCGTAACAAAATCTGATGTTTGTGGGTCATAATCAACTCGCTCAAGTAATGTTCCCCCCATAGCCGACCATTCATCGTTAAATGCATTAAATACCCTCCTACCATACTCATCATCTGAAGTTATAATTAACGCCCGATTATATCCTTCATAAATGCCTCTTTGTGCAACTTGTTTTGCTTCATCTTCTGGTGGAAGACCAAATTGAACCAGATCAGGAATAGAGAGTACTGATTTTTTTGAGTTATCAGGCCTGTTTATATCAACTTGGTTGAGCGCCAGTGTCCTAACTGGAATTTTTTCCATTTCAGTTAGGCTGCGGACAGATTCTTTTTCCAAAGGTCCAACAATAAAGTCTGCACCGTCTGCAATAGCCTGTAAGTATATGTCTGTAAAATTTTCTAAGTTTGTATTATAAATTTTGATTTCAGGTTTGTAATTCTCCTCAAGATACCAAGCCGATAAAAATCCATCTCTTATTTTCTCTGAATAACGTTTATAGACTCCAGAAAGTGGCAGTAACAAAGCAATTTTTGTAGGTTTTGAATCAAATTTTTCGCTTATCAGAAGTATTTCAGATGTAATGTTCCCGTTTGCTGGGTGTAGCGGATTATTCTCCATCCATGTAGTAATCGCTGTTTTGAGTTCATTATTACGTGTAATTAATGATTTACTTATAATGGCCAACTCTACCCATGACGTAAAATTATCTTCTCCAATATTTGTGGATTGACCAATCTTATTAATATCGCTATTTACCAGATGATTCCAGATCATGTTTGAGTTAACAGGTTGTTGATTAGTACTAATCAACAGGGCATCTAACTTTACTAATTCTTCAGCAGATTTGATTAAGCTATTTAATTCTGTAAATGCATCTGCTCTAATTTTATGCATTTCAATTAAATAATCTGGATTAACAATTTCAGGTATTTTCCTGTCAGTCAGTTTTAGAGCATGATCAGGTTGACTTTGAAGCAATGCTATTTTTGCAATAAGTATGTAAGTATAAAATGTTATATCTTCTTGTGATTGGCTTAAAAGATTGGCTTCAAGAACTACATTTGCACTATCTAGATTCATGTCTTGAATGAATGCATTAGCAGCTTTTAAATTATATATTCCCGACAGCTCAGGATAAATATCAGAAAGTTTTAAATATTCTGTGGCGACGAGATTAAACTCACCCTTTTGAAGTAATATTGATATTTTTTCATCTGGAGAGGGTTCAGGTTTTGGTTGTACATTAGCACTATCGCATCCGGAAAGATGTATGATGATGAAGCTAATAATTATAAGAGTTCGCATAATAGTATGTAAGTTATATACTTTAATTTCGTATTCAGACTAACCAGATGGAGATAAATTTGTCAAATCTAACTGGCACTCTTTATGTAGTTGCTACCCCCATCGGTAACCTGGAGGATTTGAGTCCTCGTGCGCTTGAAATATTCAAAAAAGTTAACTTTATAGCTGCTGAAGATACTCGCCATAGTAAAAAATTGTTTAATCATTATTGTCTTACTCCTAGAGTTCTATCTCATCACAAATTTAATGAACATAAGAGTGATCTAAAACTAATAAAGTTTCTGGAAAACGGTAATGATATTGCATTAATTAGTGATGCTGGCACTCCTTTAATCAGTGACCCTGGATTCGGACTTGTCAGATTATGCCATAACAAATCTATAAAGGTCGTCCCAATACCAGGTCCATCTGCATTAATTAGTGCATTATCTGTTGCTGGATTACCGACGGATAAATTTATATTTGAAGGTTTTTTAGCAGATAAACACAGTGCAAGGGTTAAGCAATTGCGTACATTAGAATATGAAGTCAGAACATTAGTATTCTATGAAGCACCACACAGAATAAAAGAATTTTTGCTGGATGTGATCGAAGTTTTTGGGGCGGAGAGGATAATTGTACTTGCACGCGAGCTAACTAAAAAATTTGAAACAATAAAAATGGGTACCGTTCGGGACATATTGGATTGGATAGAATTGGATAATAATCAGCAAAAAGGAGAATTTGTTGTAATGGTTCAAGGAATAAATAAGCATGATAGACGTACCAGTCTGGAAACAAGTACAATTTTGAGATTAATTCTTGAAGAATTACCATTAAAAAAAGCTGCCGGAATAACCTCAAAAATAACTGGGGATAGTAAAAATGATGTATATCAATTAGGGCTTGAGCTATTGGAAAAGAAAAAGTCCAGTAAATAAGTACAATTTTATTAAGATTAACCTTGCAACTTTTACTCGATTAGCATTTACTTTATTTGAGTCAGCCAGGCAATCGCCCGTGAGGGAGGAAAGTCCGGGCTCCATAGGGCATGACGCCAGGTAACGCCTGGGCGGCGTGAGTCGACGGAAAGTGCCACAGAAAATATACCGCCAACCTATGGTTGGTAAGGGTGAAATGGTGCGGTAAGAGCGCACCGCGTATCAGGTAATTGATATGGCAGGGTAAACCCCGTCAGGAGCAAGGCCAAATAGGGGAACATTGGTGTGGCCCGCACTGTTCCCGGGTAGGCTGCTAGAGGTGTGCGGTGACGCACATCCCAGATGAATGATTGTCCAAGACAAAACCCGGCTTATCGGCTGACTCGTTTTTTTTTCTCAAAACCAATTATTTTGCCGTACTCACTTGTTGCCAGCAATAAGAACCATTCCATAAATTGCGCGAAAATTGCATATTTCTATTAATTTACATTAAAGATATTGTTCAACTTAATGAATTAAAAGGACTTATCTTTAAAATTACATAACTTTCAATGCTTTTTTCAAGTTATCTAACTTAAGTATCTGTAAATAAAGGCAGATTTCTGTCAGAAAAAAGCAAGATTCACTTGACACAATCCTTCATAAGTTCCTATAGTTTCCCTTGGTGGGGAATTGTGGTGAATAGTGGGTTTTATAATTAAAACAGGGGTTTTGTAGTGTTTCGAGGTTCTAGTTCCGTCAACATAGACAACAAAGGCAGGCTTGCGGTGCCAAGTCGGTTTCGCGAGCGTTTATTGACAATTGCAGGTGGTTGTCTGGTTCAGACCCTAAGTCCCCTTGATCGTTCCGTATGGTTATATCCTCTAAATGAATGGGAAACAATAGAAGAAAAACTGGCCACTCTTTCTGACTTTGATAAACAAAGTCGTAGAGCAAAACAAATGATGCGTGGTTATGCAACAGATTGCCAGTTTGATTCACAAGGTCGAATTCTACTTTCACAAGAACTTCGTGATTATGCTGCAATAAAAAAACACGCTGTTATTTTAGGACAGGGAAATAAATTTGAGATTTGGGATCAGGTTAGCTGGAACGAACAGCGTGATTTATGGCTAGAACAGGTTGGTGAAGATGCTGGCGAACCTTCTGATGCATTGAAGCCACTATCGCTATGAGCATTAATCCATGATGTTACTTTGTTGATGGGTACAAATGATAATGATCATGTTCCTGTATTGGTTAGAGAGGTGTTGCAAGGACTTTCAGTACGGCCAGAAGGGATATATGTCGATTGCACTTTTGGACGAGGAGGACATAGCAGCGCAATCCTTGAGCAATTGGGAAGCAAGGGTAGATTATTTGTATTTGACAAGGATCCTGATGCAATTGAAGTGGCACAGCAGTTATCGTCAATTGATACCAGAGTTCAATGCTTCCATTCCGCATTTTCAAACATTGTCAATTGTCTCAAAGAATCTGAATTATTTGGTACCATCGACGGAATACTGTTTGATCTTGGAATTTCTTCGCCGCAAATTAATATACCTGATAGAGGTTTTAGTTTTAATTTGGATGGGATTCTTGACATGAGAATGGATACAACTACTGGAATGTCAGCTTCTACCTGGATAAACCGAGCGACAGTTGAAGAAATAATACATGTATTAAAAGTTTACGGTGAAGAAAAATTTGCTCGGCGAATTGCCAGAGCTATTGACGAAGCAAGAATTGAACAACCTATATTAACAACACATGAGTTATCAAAGATTATCATCTCTGCAATACCCGTACATGATAAGAAAAAACATCCAGCGACACGGACATTTCAGGCAATACGTATCTATTTAAATAATGAATTAGAGGAATTAGCAAAAGGCCTTGTACAGGCATTTGATTTACTTCAAACGAATGGCAAGTTAGTGGTAATAAGTTTTCATTCTCTCGAAGATCGTATTGTTAAAAGATTTATGCGTGAATATTCCAAAAACGATCCGTACCCAAATGAAATTCCCGTAACTAGAGATATGGTAAAACCAAGATTAAAAATATTGGGTAAAGTTATAAAACCTTGCGAATCAGAAATTATGTCTAATCCAAGGGCACGCAGTGCAAGATTACGAATTGCAGAAAAATTACAAGTATGAAAATATTTTTCTCTTTTATTTTAACTATGGCAGTTTTTATTACGGCTTTACAGGTAGTTATGACACAACATCAGGCCAGAAAAACTTTTATGGAAGTTCAGAAGCTTGAAATGTATAGAAATGATTTGAATGAAGAATGGGGTAGGTTGCAACTGGAGCAAAGTACTTGGGCAACTGATGACCGTCTAGAAAGAATAGCGCGTGAACAGCTTGGTATGAATAACCCCGATACTAATTCAATTATATTATTGGCAAAATGAATAAACAGTCAATTCATCGAAGTTATCCGTACAGACGATCGTTAATCGTATTGATATTTATTTTTGCTTCCAGTGTTCTTATATGGCGGGCTTATTATTTACAAATCTCGAATAATGAATTCCTGCGTAATCATGGTGATGCCAGATCACTAAGGATCGTTAAAATACCTGCTCATAGAGGTATTATTACAGATCGTAATAATGAGCCTTTGGCAATCAGTACCCCTGTAGATTCTGTATGGGCGACACCAAAGCAGGTACTTGAGCAGCCTGATCTGATTTCTGCTCTTGCAAGTATATTGGAGATGGAACCCAATTCATTACTTGAGTTGCTTGTCGAAAGAAAAGATAGGGAATTTGTTTATTTAAAACGTCATGTATCACCTGATGTTGCAAAACAGGTGGAAAATCTTGAAATAGTAGGAGTTAATTTGCAGCAAGAATTTAAGCGTTACTATCCTGCGGGAGAAGTTACTGCTCATATTGTAGGTTTTAATAACGTTGATGATACAGGACAAGAAGGAATTGAGTTAGCTTATGAGAAATGGTTAAAGGGTGTGCCCGGAGAAAAAAGAGTATTAAAAGATCGGTTGGGTAGAATTATCAGGGATGTAGAAAGTATCAAATCTCCAAGTCCAGGAAAAAATTTAATATTAAGCATAGATAGACGAGTTCAATATCTTGCATACAGAGAGTTAGCAACCGCAGTAAATTATTACAAGGCTAGAAGTGGATCATTGGTATTACTTGATCCGAATACAGGTGAAGTTTTAGCGCTTGCAGTACAGCCCACGTATAACCCAAACAATCGAGCGGGTTTAATTAGTAGCAATTTTCGAAATCGCGCCATAACTGATGTTTTTGAACCAGGTTCAACTTTAAAGCCATTCACAATTGCGGCGGGGTTAATGTCGGGATTATTTCAGGTAGATACAATTGTGCAAACCAGTCCAGGATATTTAAGAGTTAGTAATCACGTAATCAGTGATATATCTAATTACGGTCCACTGGATTTGCCCGGAATTATCCAGAAATCCAGTAATGTAGGTGCGAGTAAAATTGGTTTGGCGATAGGGCCGGAATCACTCTGGAGTATGTATCGAGACGTAGGGTTTGGTGAGCAAACAGGTAGTGGTTTCCCCGGCGAATCACCAGGAATACTGTCAAATTATTCTAACTTATCTGAACTTGATCTAGCATCAATCTCGTTTGGTCATGGCATGGCGGTTACCGCATTACAATTGGCACGGGCTTATGCAGTGATAGCATCCAACGGAATTTTAAATCCTGTTACTTTTATTAAAACAGACAAAAATGAGATTGTAGGGGAACAAGTATTATCACCAGAAATCACAAGTAAATTAATGATGATGCTAGAGAAGGTCGTGCAACCAGGCGGTACGGGTCAAAAAGCGAGTGTTCCCTTTTATAGAGTAATAGGAAAAACAGGAACGGCACATAAATCAACTAGCACTGGCTATGCAGAAGACAGGTATCTTTCATTGTTTGCTGGTATAGCACCCGCAAGTAATCCCAGGCTTGTTTTGGCTGTTATTATTGATGAACCTCAAGGTGGTGAGCACTATGGTGGACAGGTAGCTGCTCCCGTTTTTTCCAAGGTTATTCAAGGCGCGTTAAGAATATTAAATATCCCGCCAGACAATATTTCTGATCTAAATAGTAAAGTCAGCATGGCAGTGAAGAAACCTGGAATAACGGATCAACTCAGATGATGGCAATGCAAAAGATAGATAACAGGCCTAATCTGAAATATTTGATGCAAGGATTGATATCGAATGAAATAATGATCGATTTGCCGATATCTGGGCTATGTCTAGATAGCAGAAAGGTAATGGATGGAGATATTTTTATTGCTTTAAATGGTACCCATAAAAATGGAATGAATTTTATTAAAGATGCGATAAATAAAGGTGCTGTTGCAGTCTTGATCGGATCTGAGCTAGAAGGAGTAACAAATTTTTTATCAATTCCAATTTTTAGTATCATTAACTTAGATTCAAAACTAGGGTTGCTTGCTAGTAGATATTATAATAATCCTTCACAGAACTTAAATATCATTGGTGTTACAGGAACTAATGGCAAGACATCTGTTGCAAGTTTTCTGGCACAAATTTTGTCTAAACATGGACAAATGCCAGTAGGTAGTATTGGTACACTTGGTAGTGGAATCTTCGGAAATTTAAAACCATCCCCAAATACTACACCAGACATTCTGACTATAAATAGATTGTTGGCAGAATTTAGTTCACATCATATTAAAGATGTTGTAATGGAAGTTTCATCACATGGACTGGAGCAGGGTCGTGTAGATAATTTAATTTTTGAAACAGCAGTATTTACAAATTTAAGTCGAGATCATCTGGATTTCCATGGTGACATGTCATTATACGGTGCAGCAAAGGAAAAATTATTTGATAAACCTGGATTGAAAAATGCTGTAATTAATATTGATGATGAATTTGGTATAAAACTCGCCTCCAAAATTAGTTACCATATTAATAAGATTAGATATGGGTTGTTGGATAACCATAAAAAAAGAAATTCTAATGTCCACGACGTAACCGCGAAAATTGTACGTTCAGAACTCAATTCAATAACGATTGATATTTCTAGCCCATGGGGAAAAGGTGAAGTTGCGGTATCTTTATCAGGTGATTTTAATGTCAACAATGTTCTTGCCTGTCTCAGTGTTGTTTGTCTTCAAGGCATGACATTTGATAATGCATTAGAAGCAATATCAAAAATTCAAGGTGTTCCCGGAAGGATGGAATATTTTGGAAAGCCATCTACCGCGAAGATTTTTATCGATTACTCACATACGCCCGATGCGTTATTGCATGCCCTGGAAACGTTGCGTAGCCAGTGTAAAGAAAGACTGGTCTGTGTATTTGGGTGTGGTGGTGATCGTGATATTGGTAAACGTCCCCAGATGGGACATATTGCAGAGCAGTATGCAGATTTAGTATTTCTCACTAATGATAATCCCCGGAGTGAATCACCGGAAAAGATAATTAAGGATATTCAATCGGGCATGAAGGGAAGTGTTCCTGTGGAAGTAATTGTCGACCGTTCATCTGCAATTCGAGAGGCGATACACACATCAGGCAAAGATGATTATGTGCTCATAGCAGGTAAGGGTCATGAAATATATCAAGAAATTGGTTTGGTAAAACATCCATATAGTGATCGCCAACAAGTTAGAAATTTGTTGGAGAAATTATCATGATTTCAATGAGGATGTCGCAAGCGGCCGAAGCATTAAAAGGAAAATATACAGGGAACGATGTTATATTTAATGGTTGTAGTACGGATACTCGAACAATAGAAGAAGGGAATTTATTTATAGCACTGAATGGTAACCATTTTGATGGTCATTCGTTTATCAGGTCTGCAAGAGAGAATGGTGCCTCTGCCGCAATGGTAGAAATTGCATCGGATAATAATAACTTACCGTTATTACTTATAAAGGATACCACTCACGCAATGGGGCTACTTGCTTCGTACTGGCGTGATGAATTCGACATACCAGTTTTTGCCATTACAGGTAGTAATGGCAAAACGACAGTAAAAGAGATGGTTGCTTCAATACTTGGATTAAATGCAACAGTTCTTTCCACCCAAGGAAATATGAATAACCATATTGGTGTGCCATTAACATTATTCAAGCTTGATAATAAGCATGAATATGCGGTTATAGAAATGGGAGCAAATCATCCCGGTGAGATTGGATTGTTAAGTAAATTAGCAAAACCAAGTATTGCGTTAATTACGCAATGTGCGCCTGCTCATTTAGAAGGTTTTGGGTCAGTTGATGGGGTCGCCAGGGCGAAAGCAGAAATTTTTTCAGGCTTGTCAGAGAATGGCGTTGCAGTTGTTAATGCCGATGATGATTTTGCTAATTTTTGGAAGAAAATTGCAAGCAATTACAAACAAATTAGTTTTGGTTTAGAAAGTGAAGCTGATATCACTGCAAGTGATATTACATTTGATACTGCAACCGGTCATACAAAATTCAATATTCATTTTCCTGAAAAAAGCATATCAACCAGCATTCGATTTTCAGGTATTCACAATGTTTTAAATTCCATAGCTGCAGCCGCTTGCTGTATAGCTGCAGGCATATCTATAGATGACATAAAAAAAGGACTGGAATGCATATCGCCAGTTAAGGGACGCATGCAGTTGATTACTACATCAAATGGTATAAGGATTTTTAATGATACCTACAACGCTAACCCTGCCTCATTAAAGGCTGGATTACAGGTGTTGTCCAATTATTCTGGAAATCGATGGTTGATTTTGGGTGATATGGGTGAACTGGGTAACGATTCCGCTGAGCATCATCGACTGGCTGGTGAACTCGCACGAGAATATGGGGTACAAAGGTTATTTACTCTGGGCGAGTTTAGCAAATATATCGTCGAAGGTTTTGGTAGTGGATCATTACTTTTTTTGAGTTCGGACGATTTAATATCAACAGTTTTACGAGATTTAGTTAATGACACAACTATTTTGGTAAAGGGTTCTCGGGCAATGGGAATGGAAAAAATTGTCGACTCTCTGATGGAGGACTACTGAAATGTTACTCTGGGTAACAGAAAATTTATCTCAGTATTATAGTGGATTTAATGTATTTCAATATATAACTCTAAGAACAATTCTTGGTGCGTTGACTTCGTTATTTATCGCGCTGGTTATTGGGCCAGTATTAATAGGTTATCTTAGTAAATTCAAGGTTGAGCAAACTGTTAGAGATGATGGGCCGGTTTCCCATTTAATTAAGACTGGCACTCCAACTATGGGAGGACTCTTAATTATCATATCAATTGCCTTTAGTACTCTATGTTGGGCTGATCTTGAAAATAGATATGTAATAATTGTCTGTATTGTTACGCTCGCCTTTGCAGTTATTGGTTATGTGGATGATTATAGAAAAATAGTAAGACAAGACCCGAATGGCTTGCCCGCAAGATGGAAATATCTATTTCAATCAATTGTCGGATTGTCTGCAGCACTCTACCTTTTTTATTCTGCTGAAACTCCCGTAGATACACAATTGATTTTGCCGTTTATTAAGTCGGTAACAATTAATCTGGATTGGATGTTTGTTGTTCTTGCCTATTTTGTAATAGTCGGATCCAGTAATGCTGTAAATCTCACTGATGGCCTGGATGGATTAGCAATATTGCCCACTGTTATGGTTGCAGCAGGATTAGCGATTTTTGCCTATGCGTCAGGAAATATTCGATTTGCTGAATATCTTGGAATTCCATACGTTCAAGGAGTGGGAGAAGTGTGCGTATTTCTTGGTGCATTAGTAGGGTCTGGATTGGGTTTTTTATGGTTCAACACATATCCAGCACAAGTCTTTATGGGTGATATCGGTGCATTAGCATTGGGTGCAGCACTAGGTATTGTTGCTGTTGTTGTGCGCCAGGAGCTTGTTTTATTCATTATGGGTGGTGTTTTTGTAATAGAGACCTTATCAGTAATATTACAAGTTAGTTCTTACAAACTTACCGGTAAGAGAATTTTCCGAATGGCACCTTTACATCATCACTATGAATTGAAAGGGTGGCCTGAACCTAGAGTGATAGTTCGATTTTGGATTATTACTTTTATCTTGGTCTTAATCGGCCTTTCTAGTTTGAAGATCCGGTAGTAACAAATGTTTGCATGTAAATTAATAGATACAAAAAATATGTTAGATAAGCAAATTAAATATGATGCTCTCATTATTGGTCTTGGGAAGACTGGTATGTCTTGTATACGCTATCTGTCTGGAAAAGGGATGTCGTTAGCTATTGCAGATAATCGAAAAACGCCACCAGAATTAAAAGTTTTAAAAGACGAGTACTCAGATCTCCCTGTCTATTTAGGTGATTTTGATCCAATGCTGTTTTGTTCAGCAAAATTAATTATTTTAAGTCCAGGCGTTTCAATTTTTGATCCCGCTATTCAATATGCAAAAGAGAATGGCGTAGAAGTTATCGGTGATATTGAGTTATTTGTGCGTAATACAAACGTACCCATTATTGCGATTACTGGTTCTAATGGTAAAAGCACTGTAGCTACACTTATAACAGAAATGATTAGGGCATCAGGGGTCAAGGCAGAATTGGGTGGAAATATTGGCACACCCGCCTTGTCATTGTTTGAACGCTCGCAGCCCGAATTTTACATTCTGGAATTGTCCAGCTTTCAGTTGGAAACTATTCAATCATTAAATGCAGTTGTTTCTGTAATCTTGAATATTAGCAATGATCATATGGATAGATACAACGCCATGGATGATTATGTTTCAGCCAAGAAAAAAATATTTTCGGGAAATGGTTGTGTCGTTTTTAATAAAGATGATGAATTAAATCTTTCTGTTATAAATGAAAATCGAAAAAAGATTTGCTACTCGTTTGGTTGTCCAAATGAAGAGGAGTTTGGGGTAAGGATAATTAATGATGTTGAGTGGATTTATTATGGCAACCAGAAGATATTATCAACAGCAGATGTTTTAATTAAAAGTCGACACAATATTTTTAATATTTTAGCTGCGTTGGCATTAGGAATGTCAATTGGACTAGAGTTTAAATCGATGGTTTCCGCAATTAAATTATTCAAAGGTCTGCCGCATCGCTGTGAATTGATTTCAACAATAAATAATGTCGAATGGATTAATGATTCTAAGGGTACTAATCCTGGTGCTACTTGCGCGGCAATTGAAGGGGTGGCAAAAGGTAATAACATTGTCTTAATAGCAGGTGGTGATAGTAAATGTGCAGATTTTTCAAGTCTTGCAAAATCTGTAATAGGTAGAGTACACACTGCAATATTAATAGGAATAGATGCCAACAAAATTGCGACCGTTCTGGATAAAACGATAAATATATACCACGCTACCTCGATGGATAGCGCGGTAAGCTTGGCAACGAAATTAGCAAAAAATGGTGACAGCGTGCTCTTATCACCTGCATGCGCCAGCATGGATATGTTTTCTGATTATCAGGAACGTGGGAAGGTATTTAAGCAAGCAGTATTAAGAATCCAGAAGGAATGGGAAGAACATGCTTAATTCACAAGCTGTTTCATTTGAAAATGCATCAAGTCGTAAGCGATCGACCAATCTATACGACCCTGTTTTAATCTCGGTAAGTTTATTTTTGGTATTAACTGGGTTGGTTATGGTTGCTTCATCTTCAGTTTCAATTGCAGAAAATATGTACTCTAGTCCTCTGTATTTCTTTTGGAGACAACTGTCCTCAGTTGTTCTTGGATTATTCGCCGCATTATTGATTGTTAATACACCATTATCTGTTTGGGAAAAATTCAGTACGTATTTTATTTTTATCAGTTTTATTTTTCTTATTGCAGTACTAATACCTGGTATTGGAAGAGAGGTGAACGGCAGTATGCGTTGGATTAGCATATCAAATATAAATATTCAAAGTTCAGAAATTTCAAAGGTTTGTTTAATACTTTACCTGGCTGGCTACATGGTTAGGCATGAGGATGAAATTAGAGAAAGCTTTGCTGGTTTTATTCGTCCAATTATTATTGTAACTCTGATCTCTGGACTCTTATTGCTTGAGCCTGATTATGGATCAGCAGTAGTCCTGTTTGCAACTGCTTTGGGAATGATGTTTATGGGAGGAGTTCCGTTAAGCCGCTTCTTCATATGGGTATTTACTGCAAGTTTCTCGTTAATTAGTCTCGCAGTTATATCGCCATATCGATTACAACGTTTAACCAGTTTTATGGATCCTTGGCAAGACCCCTTTAATACAGGTTTTCAGCTAAGCCAGGCACTCATTGCATTTGGTCGAGGAGATTGGTTTGGTGTTGGTTTGGGAAGTAGCATACAAAAATTATTTTACTTGCCTGAAGCGCATACCGATTTTGTTTATGCAGTTTTAGCAGAAGAGTTTGGTTTGCTTGGATCAATTCTAATTATTTTTCTTTATTTTGTAATGGTGTGGCGCGCATTTCTTATTGGTGAGACAGCACAAAGGGCAGGTAAGTTGTTTTCAGCATATATCAGTTATGGCGTTGGATTAATAATTGGCATACAGGCATTTATAAATATTGGGGTCAACATGGGTGTTTTACCTACAAAGGGTCTGACATTACCTTTAATTAGTTATGGAAATAACAGCATCATTATTTCCATAATATTAATTTCGTTTTTGGTTCGTATAGAAATGGAAAATCGTCAGCCAAAAAAATCAACAATTTTAGAAAGGTATAGTTCAGATGTCTCTTAAACCAGTATTAATAATGGCAGGTGGAACTGGTGGTCATGTGTATCCGGCATTGGCCGTTGCCGATTATTTGCGTGAACATGGCGTACCATTATTTTGGTTGGGTACACAAGCAGGATTAGAATCTAGGGTAGTCCCGGAAAACAATATCAAATTATTTACAATAAATGTTAGCGGTCTTAGAGGTAAAAAAATTATTCAATGGTTAATTGCACCATTTATTTTAATACTTGCCTTTATGCAGTCATTACGTGTGATCTTAAATATAAAACCTTCAGTAGTGATAGGTATGGGAGGGTTTGTAAGTGGTCCAGGAGGAATTGCAGCATGGTTGTTGAGAATTCCACTATATATACACGAACAAAATTCAATTGCGGGAGTTACAAATAAGTTATTGTCACCGTTTGCCAAAATAGTTATGCAAGGATTCCCAGATTCCATTAATGGAAAAAGGATTGTCACAACAGGTAACCCTGTTCGTAAGGAAATATTAAACAACATTAAATCACCAGCTGAGCGACTTGAAGGCAGAGAAGGGTTGCCGTTGCGATTACTGGTAATAGGTGGAAGTCTTGGGGCAAAAGTTTTGAATGAATTGCTTCCCAGGATTATTGCTGGATTACCCCAAGAAGTTGAAGTAGATGTCTGGCATCAGACGGGGATAATTCATCATGATTCAACAATGTCGTTGTATATAGAAAATAAAGTCAATTCTGCAAAAGTCGTTCCCTATATTGCTAACATGGCTGAAGCATATTTATGGTCAGATTTAATATTATGCAGGGCAGGTGCTATGACTATAAGCGAAATTAGTACTATGGGCATTGCATCTATTCTTGTTCCTTACCCGCATGCAGTCGACGACCACCAAACAGCTAATGCTAGATATTTATCTGATCAGGGCGCTGCAATATTGATGCCTCAGGTTGATTTAAATGAAATTAAAATAATTGAATTAATTTCCGGATTTTACACTAAGCGAACATCACTAATTCATATGGCAACGTTAGTACAGAAGTTATCCATGCCTGATGCTACAAGCGATATAGGGCGTATATGTATGGAAGGAATATATGTCTGATATCCAGAAACTTACTATGGGTAGGGTCAATAATATTCATTTTGTTGGGATAGGTGGAGCGGGCATGTGTGGAATTGCAGAAATTCTTCATAACCTCGGTTACTCAGTTTCAGGTTCAGATATAAAGTCCAGTAATGTAACAAGTCATCTTGAAAAGTTGGGTATTACTGTTCATCAGGGACATCAATCAGGGTTTGTTAAAGGAACTGATGTAGTAGTCGTTTCTAGCGCAGTTACTCCTGATAATCCAGAGCTAATAAGAGCTAGAGAGATGAGAATTCCGGTGATTCCTCGTGCAGAAATGCTTGCCGAAATTATGCGATTTAGACACGGAATTGCCATAGCGGGTACCCATGGCAAGACTACGACAACGAGTTTAATTGCCAGTATTCTGGCAGAAGAAGGATTAGATCCAACATATGTAATTGGTGGACAGCTAAATAGCATAGGGTCGAATGCTAAATTGGGTAGTGGTAAATATCTGGTTGCTGAAGCAGATGAAAGTGATGCTTCATTTTTACATCTTCAACCTATGATTGCTGTATTAACAAATATAGATGCAGATCATCTAGGTACTTATAATAATGATTTTAATTGTTTGCGAGAAGCATTTCTAGATTTCATACAACGACTTCCCTTTTATGGACTAGCAGTTCTATGTATTGATGACAAAGGTGTGCAGGAGATAATTGCTGATATTATAAAACCAAATATCACTTTTGGTATTGATGTTGAAGCAGATTATATTGCAGCAGATATATTGTTTGATCGCACGCATTCATCTTTCACAGTCTCCAGACCAGGAAATAATATTGACCTGAGAATTAATCTAAATCTTCCAGGAAGACATAATGTTTTAAATGCGCTGGCAGCAATTTCAGTTGCAACAGAAATAGGTGTATCTGATGACTCAATTGTTTGTTCTTTGAAAAACTTTCAAGGTATCTCGAGAAGATGTAACGTTTTAGGTGAAGTAACAATTTCAGGCAAACAACTTACAATAATCGATGACTATGCACACCATCCCAGTGAGATAAGAGAAATTTTGCAGGCCATTGGTAATGGATGGAAAGGGAATCGAATTATTGTGATATTCCAGCCACATAGATTTTCCAGGACACAGGCATTATTTGTTGAATTCTGTGAGGTTCTATCAAACGTAGAAAATCTTTTATTACTGAATGTTTATCCAGCAGGTGAATTGCCGTTGCCAAATGCAGATAGTACTAGCCTTTGTAATGCAATAACAAAAAGAGGTAAATCACAACCGAAGTTGGTTAAGGATAGAAATGAAATTCAAACATTATTACCAGAGTTGGTAATAGATAACGATATTTTATTGATCCTTGGGGCGGGTGACATAGGTACATTAGGGCCGGAGTTAATCAATAACTTTAGTGAACAGGTTCATTAAAGGCCGCAGATGTTAAATATATTAAACCGGCAAAAAGAGTCTTATAAAACGATAATGCAAATGCCTATACAACCAAATGGATTAAAAGGAAGGTTGATGTTCAATGAGCCTATGTCCAAACATACTTCCTGGCGAGTTGGAGGTATTGCAGATAGATTATATGTGCCACATGATTTGGATGATCTTGTAACTTTTATTATACAACTTGATGAAGATGAACCTCTGACCTGGATTGGTCTGGGTAGTAATCTGTTAGTTAGAGACGGTGGAATCAGAGGTACGGTAATCGCTACAAAAAATATGGAAGATAAGATTGAGATAGTTTCACCAAATTTGATTAATGTCAGTGTAGGTACTGCTTGTGGAAATATTGCTAAGTACTGTGAAAAAACGGGATTAAATGACGCGCAGTTTCTGGTAGGAATACCAGGTACATTGGGTGGTGCTTTAGCTATGAACGCTGGAGCATTTGGATCTGAAACATGGGATATCGTCAAATCAGTATTATCAATAAATCGCAAAGGTGAAATAAAAGAGCGACACAAAGAAGAGTATAAAGTCAGTTACCGCAGTATAAGTAAGCCAGCTAATGAATGGTTTATATCGGCTATCCTTGAATTGTCAATTGACAATAATTATACAGGAAAAAATAAATTACGAGATTTGTTAAAGAAACGTAATGATATGCAACCTGTGGGTGTTGCAAGTTGTGGTTCTGTATTTAGAAATCCGAACAGTAAAAATCCAGCAGCAAGATTGATTGAAGCATGCGGCTTGAAGGGAAAGACAGTGGGTAACGCCAGTATTTCGGAGAAACACGCAAATTTTATTATAAATACAGGTAAAGCAAAGGCAATAGATATAGAGAATCTAATTTTACAAGTTCAAAAAATTGTTTATGAACAATACAAATTAAAATTAATGCCAGAAGTAAAAATCATAGGCGAAGAAGTTAAGGACATGAAATCCAGAAATAAAAAGCAAACAAAAGATGACAACTGATTTCGGCAAGGTTGCAGTGTTAATGGGTGGAACATCTGCCGAACGTGAGATATCGATTGAGACAGGTTCCTCGGTATTTGACGCATTGTGTCGTATAGGTGTGGATGCACATGTATTTGACACTCGTGATCGAACTTTACTTGATTTGGTTAGAGAAAAATTTGATCGTGCATTTATAGCGTTACATGGCAGGGGTGGTGAAGATGGAACGATACAAGGTGCGTTACAAAGCATGGGTATACCTTATACCGGTAGCGGTGTTCTTGGTTCAGCTCTAGCGATTGATAAGGTTCGTAGCAAACTTATTTGGAAATCAATTGGGCTACCTACTCCAGATTTTATCGAGGTCAGACCTGAGTCAGACCTAACAAGAGTGCCAATAGAATTAGGATTTCCATTAATCGTTAAACCTGTAAATGAAGGATCTAGTTTAGGGGTGGCAAAAGTTAATAACAAAGATGAACTTTTATCAGCATGCAAAAAGTCTTTTGCGCTGGACAATAGAGTTCTCATTGAAAAGTGGATAGTAGGCAAGGAATATACAGCCGCTGTACTAAGAGGAAAAGTATTGCCTATGATAGCTCTTGAAACTCCAAGAGTATTCTACGATTTTGAAGCTAAATACAAAGAAAGTTCAACGCAATATATATGTCCTGTAAATATGGAAAATGATAAGAAAGAAAAATTGGAAAAATTAGTAAAAGATGCATTTGATGCGATTGATGCAAGTGGTTGGGGTCGTGTTGATTTTATAGTAGATGAAGAGGATGTCGCATGGTTGATTGAATTAAATACAGTTCCCGGGATGACTTCTCATAGTCTTGTTCCTATGTCTGCTAATCAAGCAGGAATAAGTTTTGATGAGCTGGTTTCATTTATATTAGAAACGAGTATTAATATTTATAGAAATGAAAAGGTGACTATCCGATGAGCGCTCAAATGATGCCAGTTCTGGATAATGACTCTGAATATGAATCAAATAATATTGGCAATGATCGTCGTCAACGGCTGATTCCAGGTTTAGTGTTAACAGTTTTAATAATTACACTTTTTTCATTCATAGGAATTAAATTGGCTGATCCATCAACACTGCCGGTTAGACATGTAAGTATATCTGGTGAATTTAAATATTTATCTCCCATTAGTTTGCAAAAGAGAGTAAGCGAGGTTGTAACAGGAGGATTCTTTAACGTTAATGTTGAAACAATTCAAAAAGTTCTAATGGAAGAACCATGGGCAAAGGAAGTCTCAGTGAATAGAACTTGGCCCGATAGGATTACTGTGACTATACGTGAACAAATTGCAATTGCTCGATGGGGTGATTCAGGGTTAATGAGTTCAGATGCGCAAATATTTTATCCTGATCCAGCAACCTTTCCAGATAATCAGCCAATTGTTTATGGTCCAGATAGCTCTGTCAGACAAATAATGGAATATTTATTACAAATTCAAAAAGTATTGCCAAAAGAGTTAACTGTTAATGAACTCATATTAAGTGAAAGACGATCTTGGGATTTGAAACTTAACAATGGAGCAATTATGCGGTTAGGCAAGGAGAATGTTGTTGGTCGTATAGAAAAATTTTTTAATTATTATACTCACAGAAAAATAAGTAATTTCGAACAGATTGAATATGTGGACATGAGATATACAAATGGTTTTGTTATCCGTTTAAATTCCAGTGTTAAACCTGATCTTAAAAGTAGGCAGGAAAATTATGGCAAAGAAATCTGATAAAAATTTAATTGTTGGTCTGGATATAGGTACCTCGAAAGTTGTTGCGATTGTAGGTGAGATGTCCACAAGTGACAGAATTGAAGTGATTGGAATTGGGTCGTGTAGATCTCGCGGATTAAAAAAAGGTGTTGTAGTAAATATTGAATCTACAGTTCAATCAATACAAAGGGCAGTTGAAGAAGCTGAATTAATGGCAGGTTGTGAGATTCACTCAGTCTATGCTGGTATTGCAGGTAGTCACATTCGAAGTTTGAATTCACATGGGATTGTGGCAATCAGGGATAATGAAGTTACTGTAAGTGATGTAGATCGTGTAATTGATGCTGCAAGAGCAGTTGCAATACCGGCAGATCAGAAAATGCTACATATCCTCCCTCAAGAATTTGTTATTGATAACCAGGAAGGGATTAAAGAACCAATTGGCATGTCTGGTGTAAGGCTTGAAGCAAAAGTACATATGGTTACAGGTGCCGTAAGTGCGGCTCAAAATATAGTCAAATGCGTTCGTAGATGTGGACTCGATGTAGATGACATAATATTAGAACAACTTGCGTCTAGTTATGCAGTATTAACTGAAGATGAGAAAGATCTTGGCGTTTGTCTTGTAGATATTGGCGGAGGGACTACTGACATCGCTGTATTTACCGAAGGTTCAATTTATCATACGGCAGTAATTCCCATTGCGGGCGATCAGGTAACAAATGATATCGCAGTTGCATTGAGAACTCCTACTCAACATGCAGAAGATATCAAAGTCAGGTATGCATGTGCATTAACTCAACTTGCAAATCCAGATGAAACAATCGAAGTACCTAGTGTTGGTGATAGACCAGCTCGTAGGTTAGCTCGGCAAACCCTGGCAGAAGTAGTAGAGCCTAGGTACGAAGAGCTTTTTACATTAGTTAGATCAGAACTACAACGTAGCGGGTTTGAAGATTTAATTACAGCGGGAATAGTCCTTACGGGTGGTAGTTCGAAAATGGAAGGTGCAGTTGAGTTAGCGGAAGAAATATTTCATATGCCGGTGAGAGTCGGTGTCCCTCAGTATGTAACTGGCCTGTCAGATATAGTGAAAAACCCGATTTATGCAACGGGAGTTGGGTTACTTTTATTTGGCCAGAGACAAGTAAAGGAGTCGATTCATAGCAATAATATGGATAGCGGTGTTAGAGGCGTATTTGAACGAATGAAAAGCTGGTTTCAAGGAAATTTTTAACTTTTATTTTTTAACTTTTAATTTAACTGGAGGTCCTGGTCATGTTTGAACTAGTCGATGCTACAAATCAAACAGCAATAATCAAAGTGATTGGCGTTGGTGGTGGCGGTGGAAATGCTGTTGAGCATATGTTGAAGGGCAGTATTGAAGGCGTAGATTTTATTTGTGCAAATACAGATGCACAAGCACTTAAAAATTCTACGGCAAAAACTATCTTACAATTAGGTGGCAATGTTACAAAAGGGTTAGGTGCGGGGGCTGATCCAGACCTTGGTAGACAATCCGCATTAGAGGATAGAGATCGTATTATGGATGTCTTGGAAGGTAGTGATATGGTATTTATTACTGCAGGTATGGGGGGAGGAACTGGTACGGGTGCAGCACCGGTTGTGGCTCAAGTCGCAAAGGAAATGGGAATCCTGACTGTTGCAGTGGTTACTCGTCCATTCTCTTTTGAAGGCAAAAAAAGGGCAACAGTTGCTGATAACGGAATAAAGGAATTGAGTCAGTTTGTTGATTCTCTGATTACAATACCTAATGAGAAGTTGATGAGTGTATTAGGCAGGGAAGTAAGTTTGTTAAATGCATTTTCAGCCGCAAACGATGTTTTGTTGGGGGCAGTCCAGGGAATTGCACAGTTGATTACTTGTCCTGGTTTAATTAACGTCGATTTTGCAGATGTGAGAACGGTCATGTCAGAAATGGGTATGGCAATGATGGGTTCAGGTAAGGCACAGGGCGAGGATCGGGCGAAGGTTGCAGCTGAAGCTGCAATATCTAGCCCACTCCTTGAGGACATAAATCTCTCAGGAGCAAAGGGGATATTAGTAAATATTACTGCCGGAATGGACTTTTCTATTGGTGAATTTGAGGAAGTAGGAAATACAATCAAACAATTTGCCTCAGATAGTGCAACAGTTGTTGTTGGAACGGTTATTGACCCCGAATTGAGCGGTGAGTTAAGGGTTACAATAGTTGCAACTGGGCTTGGAAATGCAATCAGGGATGAAATATCAAGAGTAAAACTAGTACAGGATGGAAAGATGAATGTGGATTACAAGGATTTCGAACGACCAACTGTCATAAGAAATAAAGATATAAATTTAGGTTCTGCAGGAGATGTGCAAGACCCAGATTATCTTGATATTCCCGCATTTTTGCGAAGACAGGCGGATTAAATACAATAAAATCAAGTATTAAGGAGATTTACATGCAAATTCATCCTTGACAGTGGTAAAATTTGCCCGTAAAACAGCAGGTTGGCGATTTTTGAGGATATTTTCCGGGTATGTTTACTAGATGATAAAACAACGAACACTGAAAAATGTAATTCGGGCCACAGGCGTAGGTCTACATTCAGGAAAAAAGGTATATTTAACATTACGTCCAGCACCAGTTAACCATGGTATCGTTTTCCGGCGTACAGACTTGGATCCTATGGTTGAGATTCTCGCAAGACCTGAAAATGTTGGACAAACTCAACTTTCTACATGTCTGATTAAAAATGATGTCCGTATCTCCACCGTCGAACATTTATTATCAGCGCTTGCCGGGTTTGGTATAGATAATGCTGTAATTGATCTTAGTGCTGATGAAGTTCCTATTATGGATGGAAGTGCAGGACCATTTGTTTTTTTAATTCAATCATCAGGTGTAGTTGAACAGAACGCTGCAAAGAAATTTCTTAGGATTACCAAAAAAATTGAGGTTCAAAATGGCGATAAATGGGCAAGATTTGAACCATTTAACGGGTTTAAAGTAGGATTTACAATTGAGTTCGATCACCCTGCATTTAATAATAAAAACTGTCATGCTGAGATTGATTTTTCCACTACTTCGTTTGTAAAAGAAGTGAGTCGAGCAAGAACTTTTGGATTTATGCGAGAAGTAGAAGAATTAAGACAAAAAAATCTGATATTAGGTGGTAGTTTGGATAACGCCATTGTAGTGGATGATTACAGAGTTATAAATGAAGATGGATTACGCTATCAAGATGAATGTGTTAAGCATAAAATTCTCGATGCGATTGGTGATTTATATCTGCTTGGCTACAGCTTAATTGGTGCTTTTGCCGGTTATAAGTCAGGTCATGAACTAAATAACTATTTATTACGTG
>JBNMOP010000024.1:0-29830 GCA_051275005.1 Gammaproteobacteria bacterium
CAAATTGGGGGCTTCGGTCAATCTGGATTGTTTTTCTCGACATGGTTATAGTCACGGTCTGTGTATTTCAATAAAATATATTATCTCATCTTTGAGGATCCTTTAGCGACACCCTCATTCGCCAGTATGACGTAGGAAAGATAACAATAAGTGTCAGAGAAGAAAATTAAAAATGGTCGGGTACTAATGAGATGTTTTTTTATTTGTCACCTGTCCCTTTACTATACAATATAGATTATGTTTATTGGGCACTTAGCCGTTGGCCTTGCCGCCAAGCGTGTACTACCTACCGTCTCACTTGGGACCTTATTCCTTTCAGTTCAGTTTGCGGATCTGCTATGGCCCACATTTGTATTGCTGGGTTTTGAAAGTTTCACAATTCAACCTGGCATTACCGTTGTAACACCTCTGGATTTTGTTAATTATCCGTATTCGCATAGCTTGATTATGTCATTCGTCTGGGCGCTTGTTTTTAGTATGACATACTGGGCAATTAATCGAAGCAAGATATATACAGTCGTAATATTGGGTGTACTCGTTCTTAGTCACTGGATACTTGATTTCGTATCCCATCGAGCGGACATGCCACTAACCGTCTGGGGAGAAAAAATGGTTGGACTTGGCTTGTGGAACTCTCTGCCGGGGACAATGTTTGTTGAAATAACAATGTTTATTATTGGAGTAGTATTATATCTGAAATCTACACAGTCCTTAGATAGCGTTGGTAGGTATTCATTTTGGATATTGGTCATGTTTTTATTGGTAATTTATCTCGGAAATATATTTGGTCCACTACCACCGAGCACGAACGCCGTAGCCTGGAGTGCTCAGGCTATCTGGTTACTGGTAGCATGGGGATACTGGATTGACCGCCATCGCATACCAAAATTAAAGGTGCTTGGTGACAGCTAAGACATACTTTAATCGTCACCGACCCCAGTTAATTTCGTGTTGTTTAAAATTTTTGTAATTTACTAAAAATCAATCAACATTAATACGATTTATTCTATCTTCACAATACCGAAACGGTTTGAACTGGTCTGGTGGATCAATATGTTCTTGTCTTTGGTGTCCAACATCCGGCGGTTGATGCCCACACCTGTGAGCATTGCCCAGCTCTGGAATACCTCGGTCTTGGTATCGAAGTGAACCAGTGTGGGAAAAGGGGACGGATTCCTTTCAATCTGCTGCCTAGGTGAATATATATAACAAAATTGAATAGTTTTATAGTTTTTTAATCTTTTATGTTAGTTAAAACTTGGGTATCCTGCTCGTCATTGAACCCTAATCAGAGCATTTGATGACAAACACCGCCATTTCACATTCCAGCAGCAACAGCACCAGCCTTTCGGTCAAGGAGATTGCAGCGCTTAACGAGGCCTATGCGCCGCTGGGGTTTGAGGACCGCATCCGTCGCCTGTATGTGGACTTTGTCCCTGATAAGGTTTTGGTAACATCATCGTTTGCAGCGACCTCCGCGTATTTCCTGCATATTATTTCCCGCATCCGGCCTGATCAGGTAATCAGTTTTGTAGATACTGGATTTCATTTTCCAGAAACTCTCGCGTACCGTGACGAACTGATTCAGCGTTTTGGTCTGAAGGTGCTCGATCTGCGTGGCGATAATTACCAACATGAGTGGAGTGTGAAGAATCGCTTGTATAATACCGACCCGGATTTTTGTTGTTCCATTAACAAGGTACAGCCGTTGGAAGAGGTCAAGTTGAATTATGATGTCTGGGTATCCAGCCTGATGCGCTGGCAAACCGATCACCGCTCGGAACTAGAAATATTCGAAGAGCGGCGCGGTATTATTAAGTTCAACCCCATGATCGATGTCACCAAGGAAGAGCGCGATGTTTATATAAGCGAGCATGAACTGCCGTTTCATCCGATGGTGGCCCGTGGCTATTCATCTATCGGTTGCACCCACTGCACTGTTCCCGGTGAAGGTCGTAGTGGCCGCTGGGCAGGCAAACCAAAAACCGAGTGCGGTCTGCACTATTAATTAGCAATAAATACTCACAAAAATACTTTTCTCCCTGATTAGTTTTAACAACTCAATCATGTCGTTCATTCCACGTTACAGGCAAGAAGAGAAATTAAAATTCATTATTCCGGAAACCGCATAGCGGTTATCCGGTATCTGGCCAACTTAGGCGTTGTTAATGTGAATACAGTTTTCGCCGATGGTTATTTTTAACTGGATACTGGCTGAAGTTTATATCCTTTAGGGTGCCAGAATGACAATCCAAACGTCCGTCATTCTGGAAAGATCGAAGGATTAATCCGGTATCTCCTTCCCTTAGGGAAGGTAGTATGGGGTCGTTAATAAGCGCTTTTAATGTGAGTATCGCTGTCAGTGATAGAAATCAAAAGGTCAGAGTCGATAGTTATCTATATATTATTACTCGATCCGTACGATCCCAACACGGTTAGAGCTAGTCTGATGGATCAATATGTCCTTGTCTTTGGTGACCCACATCCGGCGGTTGATACCCACGCCAGACGGCATTGCCCAGCTCTGGAATACCTCGGTTTTGGGATCGAAGCGAACCAGTGTGTCGGGTCGCATACCGGATTCGTTGTACCAGACGATGTCGTCGACTACGACCAGGGCGTAGGGGTGTGATGTGGGACCACTGGGTGATGCCCATTCTTTAATGTCACCGGTAGCAGGGTCGAGGCGACCAATTCGACCTCGGGTGGAATTTGCGTACCAAACTATACCATTACTATCAAGACCGAGACGGCGGATCCGTGACGCTTCATTCGGTACAGTGTAGAAACGGATATCCATGGTATCCGGATCCATGGCGCCGATAGCGTTCGTTCCGTTGTACGCAATCCATACTTTGCCATCCTTGCCTACCTGAATGCCATAGGGTTTGGATCGCGTTGCAATTTCTTTTAGCTCACCGGTGTTGATATCCAGGCGACCAAGCATACCGGCTTGCTGGGAGGTAAAGTAGAGTTTGCCGTTGGGGTGGAATATGGGCGTGTGAGGATCACGGGCCTTGGTAGTAAATTCCGTGACCGTACCGTCTTTTGGGTTTAGTTTACCGATAGTGGCGTTACTGTTTCCGGTGTACCAGATGTTACCGTCGGGTCCGGGGACTATGCTGTGAGGGCGGGCAGTTGGTGGCAGGTGATATTCCTCGGTTTCACCGGTCTCGCGATCAAGATGACCCACAAGACTGCCCCACATGCCTGTCCACCAGATGTCGCCATCGGGTCCCTCTATCGGGTCCCGGGTTCGCTGTCCCAGGGTAGGCATTAAAAACTCTTCGATCTCAATTACATGTTCGCCCGGGATAAGGGTTGGACGTTTTCCTGGTTTCTCGGGAAAGTTAGTTGCCAAATACTCAGCCACGGTATTGGCCTGTGCATCGGCTAGATTAACCATTGAGCTAAAGAGGTGACGCCATTCCTCTGCACTATTATATCCCGGGGACCGAGTGATCTGGTTCAGGCCGTGGCATTTCGTGCATGCGAATTCAACGAGATGTTTACCCTTTCCCTCAGGGAGTTCCACTGCCCCGCGATTCTGGGCTATGGCAGGAAATACGGTCAGGAGTAAAATGGTCGAAATGAATGCTGCAAACGTATTCGTTCTCATAGGAAGTTCCCTCCAGTGGTGCGAACGGGTCGATGCAGAATAGGTAGCATCGTCCGTCATATCTATTGTTTATTCCGTTATGGTACTTACTTGTTGTCATGATAGGAAGTAACGTTCAATGGGATTATTAGGACGATTTTTCGACAGTGAATGTTTTAAAAATACTTGAGTAAAAGTTAGCCCGTAGGGTCAGAATGATGATGACTGCATTCAACGACAAGGCGTTATTATTATGTTTCCAATTGGCAGATTAGTAATAAAATATCGATATTCTTTACAATTTCTTTTAGAGAATTAATAAAATCCTAACTTATTGTAAAATATACAATTGTTTTGAATATCGTATAGTTTCTAACCATAAATATGTCGGTTTACCTTACAGTCCGAATAACTATTTCATCCAATCTCGTTGAAATAATTGAAAAATAAATAATGGCACGGTTATTGCGTTATAACTTTATAGTACATAGTTATTGAACTGGATACTGTCAAGAGGTAAGAGGGTGTACAGACTCCAGCTACACACTAATTGGATCAGGAAGACGCTATAGATGAAATTATTGAAAGAAGTAACCGTTGTTGTCGTGACATTGTTCGCTGGGATCATCTCGATGAACACATTCGCTACTCCAATAGTCTTGGAGGAAAATTCCTATGTTTCCATTGAAAGATTCCCGGATCTGGACACTACGGCAGTAGCGGATCCCTCCGGTCTCAGCATTGGTGACACGGTTAGTAGCATTGCCTACGGTGACGGTTCTATCAATCTATCCGACGCCAACGGTCCTGGTCTGATCGTCGGGGATCCAGACGATCCGGACTGGTGGCATGGATTAGGAGTTATTTATACAACGACCACCAACACCATTAATATTACCTTTACAAACTTACAGGTGACTGCCTTTACCTTCGCCTTGGGTATTAACCAATCCGCCAGCGGTTGGATCAGAGCCTATTATGAAACCGATAATGGTTCGGAGACTTCTTTAAAGACATCACCAACCTTTGGGATTAATAATAATGCTTCTGATACTTTTGGCGTTCGTGCCAAGAATTCCTCCGCTAGCTGTACGCTGATTACCCGAATTGAGATTGAACCACCTCTGGAATGGGGTATCGGCGACTTAGGTATAACTACCGGTGGTTGCTCAGATGTTCCAGAACCCTCCACACTTGCATTACTTGGGCTAGGATTATTCGGCCTTGGATTTAGGCGGTTTATTGGGAACAAAGCAGCATTACAAGGATAGTTTGAATATAAATTAGAAGTATCAGATCAGTATCGATAAATCTTATTAAAGGTTTTTTTGGCAACTGAGTTGTATTTTGTTTGTTACGAGCCCCGCATACTTACCTCATATTTTTCATTCTTTTGACATCGGCATCCTGCTTTTCATTGTTTTCCATGCAATATCAGTCAGAGGGAATCCATGATCTGCAATCAATTGTTCTGTAGCCAGTTTGTCAAATAAAACGCGGAACTGTCAGGACTGGCTTTGAGGTCAAGTGTTCATGTTTCAGTAAGTACAAACAGCCACCTGCAATAACCAGTAGGTATCCTGATGGTTAGCGTAATGACGGCGTTCGTTCCAATTATATAACCTCAATCCGCACTAGTACCTTCTGCCAACGAGGTAGGTACTCATGTTCAGATGTTCCTCGTTACTAAGGTTTTTTTGCTCGCGGCCGAAGGTGGAGTGATCATTTCAATTTGGTTCCCTTTTTGCTTTAGATGGGAAAGGGTATGTATTTATCTCAATTGGTAATAAGCAACGACTTTCACCAGACATGAAGCTACGCTAGGAAAACTCGGCGCAGGACAAAAACAATCATGAGGAGATTTTAGTGCGGTTACATAATGACTACCGTAGAATTTAAAAGGATATATATCTCTTAATATTGAAGTCTGTTTTATTGGGGGAAGCTCAGAGTAATACTTACAGAAAATTTTGATATGATTATAGTTAATCAAAGGATCGGTGGCCCCAATTTTATGCATAATTATTTTTGAGAGAGTTATATGGCTGAATCGAGACCTCTTCAGATATTACTGGATACACTCCCTCAAGTTGGACGTGTGGAGTGGATCGGCATCAGGCCGTCACGGGATGAGCCGATGATTGCGTTAGATAACGTTCGGATTAACATTGGCAAGGGACTGGAATGTGACCGGTTCAGTGGTAACCCTGATAATCCCATACAAGTAACATTGATCCAGCAGGAACATCTAACTGTTATCGCTGCCTGCCTCCAGCGGGAGTTAATCCCAGCATCGCTATTGCGACGAAATATCGTTGTTTCCGGTATTAATTTATTGGCATTAAAAAATAAGGTTTTTCATATTGGTGAAGCAGTATTGGAATTTACCGGTCATTGTCACCCCTGTAGCAAAATGGAGTCTCAGTTAGGCGCGGGTGGATATAATGCTATGCGTGGCCATGGCGGAATTACCGCACGGGTGTGTGTAGCGGGATTGGTTCGTCTTCAAGATGAAGTGTCTTATCCAGATACGCAATAAAATGTTTGATGATATCGCTAGAATTTGATTCAGACTGGCATGTTACGACTTCCTCTGTATTATCTATTAACAATAATGATGGAGGAAAAAATATGATCAAGTTTCCACGCTGTCTGTTGTCTGTATATCCTTTAATATTAACAATTCTGATTATTGTTACGCCTGTCAGTAAGGCTCAGGTTAATCCCATTGATTTTAGTTATCCCCAGGTTAACCAATCAGAGAGTTATATCTTCAATGTAGTGAAAGTAGTGGAGGGGCTGAAACACCCCTGGTCTCTAAGCTTTCTGCCTAACAAAGATATGCTTATTGTGGAACGGCCTGGCAGGCTACGCATTGTCCGTAGCGGTGTGATGGATCCTGAACCCATCGCTGGTATTCCACCTGTCTGGTATGTGGAAAATGGGGGTCTCCTGGACGTAGTTGTACATCCGGATTTCGAATCCAACAACTTGGTATATTTTACCTACACCAAATCCAGTGATGACGGCACCCAGGGGACCTTGACAGCTGCCCGTGGCCGGTTTGATGGTAGGCGTCTCAATGATGTGGAAGATATTTTCGTATCCGATTCCTGGGGTGAGCGACCTTTTCACTTCGGTTCACGAATCGTTTTTGATGGGAAGGGTTATTTATTCATTTCAACTGGCGACAGGCAACTGGTGTCACCGGACAAGGAACCGAAAGAGGAAAATCCGGCACAGGATATCAGTAATCATGCTGGGACCATTTTGCGATTACATGATGACGGCCGAGTGCCCGTTGACAATCCTTTCGTGGATACACCCGGGGCACGTCCGGAGATCTGGAGTTACGGTCATCGTAATGTACAAGGCATGACGATAGATAAAGAGTCAGGTGAGCTTTGGGCAATTGAGCACGGACCAACAGGTGGTGATGAGTTAAACCATATTAGAAAGGGCCGCAATTATGGCTGGCCAGTGATTGACTATGGCACCGGTCGTGTTACCTCTCGAATGAGAGAAGGGTTGGAGCAACCAGTTGATTTCTGGACACCTGCTATTGCCCCGTCGGGTCTGATGATTTATTACGGTGATAAATTTCCACAATGGCGCGGAGATATCTTCGTTGGAAGCTTGCGTGGCCATGAGCTACACCGCCTACGCAGGGCAAAGTATCCGGACGGTGCTTACAGGATTGGTACAGCAGAAGAACCACCGCTAATGCAGGGCTTTGGAAGAATACGCGATGTTCGAGAGGGCCCGGATGGTTATATCTATCTGGTTATCGATGATCACCGTACACGAGGAAGACTGTCTCCCGTTGTTCGTCTGGAGCCCGCAGAAGCCATTGATTTTAATCCCCATTACCATCCCTACAATTTTGGCGATGAAGGAGGATCTGCTGGCAGACCAAACCGGTAATCGGACTCCTGGCGTGAACCGTGGCAGTGAAATATATTGAAGACGTTTATAACTACCAGGGTTAATGATTTGTGTGAATAGTGTAAAGATGACAATGAAGTCACTATTTTTAAAATACAGATCTATGAAGGTAGATCTGTAACAACATGAATCCTTACTTTGACCTAATTAAATTAATGATCCCTACTCCATATTATATAACCATTTTATAGATGCAAATGTCCCGCCTGCCAGTTGCCTGGGTTTTTCCGCATAACCAATATGGGTCATCAAGGTGTCGTAGACCAGCATTCTAATCTCTGCCTGAGGGTTCTCTTTTCGAAATTCGTTTACTATATATAACTCTCTTGCCTTGGCAGGGTCGATGTCCCAGTGTCCTTCATCTAGTGTTGAGGAGGTCCAGACCATTTTGTTGTAGCCCGTCATATCAGTTTTTAGGGTAGAAAATAAATCAATAATGACATCTTCTGTATTAACCGATAATCCGCTTTCTCTACTGGCTCTGTGAATGTCTTCTATCATTCTTTCACGAGATTCAATTTCGCCGATATGCTCGGTGTCTTGCAGGTGTTGTTTAAAATATGGACGCCGGGTTGACTCGCTTTCAAAATAGGCCTTTGCGGTATTCAAAATCAGATCTTGATCACTGAGAATTCTGAAATACCAGTCATAAATATTTGTAGACTTGACTGCCAAAAACGGATCAAAAGGCCCGATATATCCATGGGTCATACCTTCAGCATCACGTCCCCTTACTTCCGTAATTGGTCTGTATCGAACTTCACCTGTCTGGTTATGGGTTGCTGCGAAAGAGTCAGCCCAGGTACGACGTAATTTAGCCGGGCCGCCCGTCCCCCAGCCAAAAGACAATCCCTGCATGCGGTCACGTAATCTTTCTTTTAATAAAAACTGGATCTCCCCACCCGTTGAATGTCCCGATATTACCAAGGGACCGGATGTTACCGCATTGACTAATCGTTCAACGCCTTCTGCTAACAATGAAAATGTGAAGATGGCATTCCTGACTTGCATTTCTTTCTCACTGAATTCATGGTCCAACAGGTACTCTGGATTACGTTCATCAGGGGGAATTTGCCATCCACCGCGTTTATAATTTCCTGGTATCGTTATCAGTAATACCGGGATCTTTTGGGCAAGATACTGTCCCAGGCCCGGTTCATTAAGAGGTGTGACAAAAAATTGATACCAGTTTCCGGAGCCACCGTGTATCTGTGCGAACGTTGGAAGACCTGGTATCGGATCATTTGGTTGTAGATATAATCCTGTGATGTCCCATTCAAGCCCGTATTTCTCAAATCTAAGTTCATGCCAGCTTGCGCTATACCCCAATTCATCAATTGGTAGGTTTTCAAGATCCTTTGGATTGAAAGCTCCTCCTGGCGAAGCTACTGCTAGTTTTTTTACATTTTGTCCTCCATCTGGCAGATCCCAACCCAATTCTTCAAAGTCATCTGCGTGTAAAGAAGAAAAATTTTCGTCTGTATTTAATAGTTCGATGACTTTTTCTTCGGATGTATCTGGTGTTGTTACGTTAGAAGCAATTGTTAACGAATTATCATGAGAGGGTGGGGATGCTTGTTGGCTTACTTCATAAGAGGTGTTGACACTTTCCTGACAACCCCAGGTAATGGATGAAGTAATAAGGATCAATAACCAGATATATGTTTTCATATTGTAATTCCTTATATTGATATGGAGTGGGTAATCTTCCTAAAAAATATATTGTGAAGGTAGAGTAACGTTTTTAATTATGAATTAGAAGGGATCGGAGACAAAAGAGAATATTTAAAGTGACTCCGAACCTGCTGATTATTGTTAATCAACATAAAATTCGTTACCAGGAATATCAGTAGACAGATATAGCGAAAAACTTGTGGTTGCATTGATATAACGCTAACTTATCGGATGATTGATTGATTCAGGACATATCTACGGACTGAAAAGTGAATAAATTATTTTTAGAAAACACAAAGTTAACTTATTCCTCGCCAGTAATTTTTATTATTATCGGGTTGTTTTATACGGGCGCATTTTTTTATCGGATATGGTTTCCATCGGATGATGCAACGTTAGCGCTTTTGGCGCAAAATATTGTAAGTGGGGAAATTCCTCATTTGGATTTTGATGAGCCTTATACAGGTGGGCTGAGTTATTTAAATGCCATTTCGTTTTATTTGTTTGGACCCTCATTGTTAGCATTAAGAATACCATTTTACATAACGGGCATTCTTGCGTTTTTTTTATTATATTTTATTGCCACTCGATTCCTTTCAAGTAAGACTTCAATTCTGATTGTTGCCTTATGTTGGGTGGTAAGTGTGCCAGTTTATTCCGTACCGATGCCGTCCTGGTATAACTTATTTTTTTTTATTTTCTCACTCTATGCAGTTGTCCGGTATCTAGAATCAAAAAAAATGATATTCCTGTTTGCTGCCGGTGTTCTAGGTGGACTGTCTATACTTATAAAGATATCGGGTGTCTTTTTGATCGGGTGCATGCTTCTTTATATTTACTATTTAAACCTCGACAGAAAAGGAAGTATTGATACGCAAAAGTCACTCAATGCATATGAAAAGGGTTTACATGTACTAGGTTATTTAATCCTTATCGGACTTTTTTTCTTTGCATTGGTTGGGAAAATGGTTAGCCAGGAGTTTCTTTTCTTTTTGCTTCCATTAGTGATCTACCTGTTCTTCCTTGGTGTTTTACTTATAAACAAGTCCGTTGAATTTGAATATCGGATGTTTTTGATTAATGTTCTTGTATATAGTTCGGGTGTGTTTCTTGTCCTGATTTCTTTTGGCGTACTATTTTTATCGAACAATGCCATTGAGGAAATGATTAGAGGCACCTTCACCGCACCATTTCTACGCGTTCAAACACCATACAATATGCTGCCATCGATAATTGAGGCTTTTTATCTAATACCTTTTCTGGTATTGGTTCTTCCTAAGGTATCTCGTGTGCAAAAAATGTACATACTAACAGGGGTGATTTTATTCTGTATTGCAGGTTTGTTATTCACAAGCCAGAATATTTTTTACGAGATGATATGGTTTTGGTTAAGATCAATTCCGCTAATTATTTCTGTTATCGTATTAGTACAATTTAGACGATGGCATGAGGAAAATAGTCAGCGAACACAGTTGGTTATTCTTCTTTGTTTTTC
This sequence comes from Gammaproteobacteria bacterium, assembly GCA_051275005.1. Lineage (GTDB taxonomy): Bacteria > Pseudomonadota > Gammaproteobacteria > Eutrophobiales > Eutrophobiaceae > Eutrophobius. Next base: position 10,713 of record JBNMOP010000024.1, read on the forward strand.
AACCTATTTTATGAGTTTGATTCAGTTCCCAAATCCTCACGGCATATATTGGTTATATGTAGCACCTTTAATAGTTTTGTGTAGTTTTGTCATTGCCAGATTATACGTTGAGAATAAGAAACCTCTGTATTATCTAGGTGCCAGTTTTGTTCTTTTTTTTGTGTTTATTGTCCAGAACGAAACTCTTGGACTGACGGGATTTAAACATGTGAAGTACAATGACTGGCATGTGTTTAATTATAAATACGGTAAAGTTCTACTGCCCAGTGAATCATTGCCAAACGATTTAAATGAGTTAAATCTTTACATTGAAAAAAACAGTCTACGTAATCACTATTTTTGTACACCGGACTGTGCATATGTTTATTATTTTACTGAATCAAAAAATCCCACGAGATGGATATTTGAAGTGTTGGATAAAAATTGGGTGGAAGACCGTGAGAGCTGGACTAATGATATGATTAATTTACTGAGCGAGAAGAACATTAGTCATATTGTAATTAATCTTATGCCATCACATTCCAGCAGTGAAAATCAAGCATTGATAAATAGATTAGAGAATGAAGCCTTTGTAGTCGTAGAAAAGTTTGGCAGATTTTTAATATTAAAACGTTAGTTTGCATTTATTTAAATCAGGAATATTTCTCCAGTAGATGGACACGGAAATTTATAAAAAACAATTTGAGTTAGAAGAGACAAATTGGTGGTTTGTGATACGTAGACGTATAATTACAAAGCTCTTGCGCATATATTGTAATTCAACCTCGTCTCGTTTGCTGGATTATGGTTGTGGCTCGGGGATGACTTTATTCTGTTTGAAAAAGTCAGGTTATAGCAACCAGATAGGCTTTGATACTTCTGATGAAAGTGTGAGATTATCCAAGACCCGTGGTATTACTGTTACCCAGGATTGGGAACAAATAATAAGTTTTGGTAAGGTTGATATTATTTTGCTGTGTGATGTCCTGGAACATGTTGAGCAGGAACATGATTTGATAGAGAAGTTATATGGGCAACTTGCACCTGGTGGGGTTATCTTAATAACTGTCCCTGCATATCAATTTTTATGGAGCGGGGAAGACCATGTCAGTCATCATCTTCGACGCTATACATCTGGCACACTCATTAAACGGTTAAGAAAAAAGAATGTGTTAGCTGAGGGGTACTTTTTTGCAATAATGCTACCAATTATTTTTTTTGTGATAAAGGTAAAAGTGTTGTTTAATCCAAAATCAGCCTACGAAACGGATATGCAGGAATTTCCACGATGGCTTAATGGGTTATTAATATGGATTAATTCATTGGAATATTTTTTAATCCCATCTGTCAGACTGCCTTTTGGTGCATCAATATACGCAATCATAAAAAAAGACAATGCGTAGTTTAATATATTCTAATATTCATGTTTATCGAGTTTTGATGAATTTGTTGTATGGCTTTAAGTATACGCAACGATTCGAATCAATAATTTCCTTACTACCAACTAAGACAGAAGCAGTATGTGAGTTGTGCTTTGGTGATATTTATATTGCCACCCATTGTCGAAATAATAATATTAAATGGAGTGGAATTGACATTAATCCTCAATTTTGTCAGTTTGCATCTGAATCCGGATTCGACGCTTTGTGTGATAATATTATTACAGCAAATTTTCCTGTTGCCGATGTATATATAATGTCTGGTTCGCTCTATCATTTCTACAAAAAATCAAGCATCTTGTTTGATAAGATATTTAAACATTGCAATCATATGATAATCAGTGAACCAGTGATCAATTGGTCAAGTGAGAAAGGTATGGTTGGTTCTTTGGCTCGTTTATTCAGTAATCCCGGGATCGATTATGATGGGTTTCGTTTTAGTATGGAATCATTGAACGACTGCCTGGATCTGTACTGTCATAAAAACAGTTTAAATTATCAAGTTGAATCTGCAGGGAGAGACGCATTAATACTAATCAGCAAATAGATATATCAGTCGTCGTGCCAGTTTACAATAGTCATGATTGCTTGACCGAACTTACCAGGTGCATCGATGTAGTGTTATCTGGTCATTCATACAGTTATCAATTGATCCTTGTTAATGATTGCAGCACTGATGATTCCTGGAATACGATTTGTCAACTATCAGAAAACTACAGTAGCGTAGTGGGTATCAGCTTACGAACAAATGCAGGACAGGACTGTGCCCTAATTGCTGGACTTAAACACAGTTCAGGTTCAATCATCATTATTCTAGATGATGATTTGCAACACAATCCGGATAATATTCCTGAACTAATTGAAAAAATTAATATGGGATATGATGTATGTTATGGCGCTTATGATGATAAAAAACAAGCTGTGTGGAAAAACCTGGGTAGCTGGTTTAATGGAAAATTGGCAGAATATTTACTTAAAAAGCCGAAGAGTATTTATTTATCTCCCTATAAAGCGATTAGAAAAGAAGTCGTAACAGAAATTTGCAAGTACAACGGTCCCTATCCGTATATCGATGGGATATTGCTTACTGTAACTTCAAATATTTCGCAAATAAAGGTAAATCATGCGCCACGTTATGCGGGCAAGAGTAATTATGATTTGGTCAAATCAGTTAGAGTATGGCTTAGATTATTTACAAATTATTCCGTTCTGCCATTGCGGATATCAATGATAGTTGGTGTCTTTTCAGCATTTGTAGGGTTTGCATTAGGTGTGTTATTTATAACCTGGAAAATAATATACGGTATAGATGTTGAAGGTTGGACATCGTTGATGGTTGTTATGTTATTCCTCGGAGGTATTCAGCTCATTTGCCTGGGACTGATTGGGGAATATGTAGGTAGAATGTATTTAACAGTGAACAACCGTCTGCAATTTAGTATAAAAGAAACCACCAAGAATTTAACCCTTAACAACTAGCTATTATTCTACCTAAATTAACTGCCGATTCTTTTTGTTCCAATGCCTAATAAAGAAATCCCATTTAACAAACCCAAATGTATTGGCAATGAAATGCAATATATTAATCAGGTAATCAGTTCTGGTCGAATATCTGGCGGTGGTGAATTTACAGGCAGATGTGAAGAGTGGCTTGAAAATTATACAGAAACACAGCGCGTACTATTAACCAATTCCTGTACAGCAGCACTTGAATTGTCAGCATTGCTCCTGGATATAACAACAGGTGATGAAATAATAATGCCGTCATTTACCTTTGTCTCTACAGCTAACCCGTTTGTGCTTCGTGGGGCGACTCCGGTTTTTGTTGATATACGAGAAGACACGTTAAATATTGACGAAACATTAATAACATCTGCAATTAGCGAAAAGACCCGTGCCATTGTGCCAGTGCATTATGCTGGTATTGCCTGTGAAATGAATTCTATTATGGAAATTTCTGAAAAAAATAATTTACCTATAGTAGAAGATGCAGCGCAGTGCTTAGGCTCAAGCTATTCGGGGAAAATGCTGGGTTCTATAGGGTCTTTGGGAGCATACAGTTTTCATGATACGAAAAATATTATTGCGGGTGAAGGTGGGGCACTAATGATAAAGGATGAGTCATTGGTTGAGCAGGCGGAAATGATCTGGGAAAAGGGAACGAATAGAAAAAAATTTTTAAAAGAGGAGGTTGATAAATACACGTGGCAAACGGCAGGATCATCTTTTTTGCCATCAGAGTTAACTGCTGCGGTACTTATGGCGCAACTGGAAAAAGTAGATGCGATAACAAAAGATCGGGTATTGTCCTGGAATCGCTATCATGAGTTATTGTTTTCTTTCCAGGAAGAAGGCAGTCTCAAAAGGCCTGTGGTTCCTGATGAATGCCGGCACAATGGGCATCTATATTATATTTTGCTTGATAAAACTATTAATAGAAAAGTCCTGATTGAATTTATGAGGAAGCACAATGTACACGTTACATTTCACTATATACCCCTGCATTCATCGCCCGCAGGGAATCATTATGGACGTCAAGGTTCTGATATGCGTATTACTGATGATGTTTCTGGACGTATAGTTCGATTACCAATTTGGAGTGGTATTAGCGAATCTGAACAATGCTTCGTTGTTGATACGCTCAAGGATGCAATCTCTAATAGTCGACAATAGAATTTTTGCCTGGAATGTTGGCTATCAATAGTAATTTTGTACTTCGATGGTCCGATTAAGATAGGGTTAATATCTCATATGTATTTGTAGTGTAGGCTTGTACCTTTTCTTATAAATCTTTTTTACTTAATGGAAATACAAACGTAATTAATAAATTCGAATGTATCTGATTTTCGAATGCGTCTGTATCTATATCATCAACGGAATAGATTAGAAGTGAATTAATTTTTGTAAATGTAAATAATAGCCAGTGGTTACTTCTAAAATGATGTATTTAAATACTGTTTACTAAAGTACTGAATTAAAAGGTTTCGGAGATAAAATAATATTTTTCTCAGGCGACTCCTGTCCGGTAGATATTGGTGACTAAAAGTTTCCACTAAACGTAATAGTAAATATTCGGTTTGGTTTACGTAGCCGTCGCTCACGTCCTGATATCGGAGACAGATCTCGTCTAGTTGAATAGGAAAAACGATCCCTAACCTCCAGGTAATTGGTCAAGTTCCTACCTTCTAATCTGATCTTCATTCCCGGGTAGCGCGTGGTCTCAAAAAATGCATTAAGTTCTATGCCTTCTTCAAAGTTTTCCAGTTCATTAACCTTAAATACAGCGCGGTCGGCCTGCACCGCAGTATCAAACCCCCATGCCCATTTTGCATCTTCAAAATCTTGACGAAAGGCGATATCAACAACGTAATCATTTTCACTATAAAAACGTATTGTTGGTGGACCTGGAAATGCAGAAAACGCAGACAATTGCCTGTCTGATCCTGTAACGGGATCGGTTACTTTAGAGTCTTGCCAACGTGTTTGAACATCAAGGCGTGCACCTTTTATGTTCAACCATGTTAATGGCAGGGTAGTTTTCATCTCCAATCCCCAACGGCGACCATTACCGATATTCCCCGGCACCTCGAACTCATCAGAAACAGGCAGCAGGTCCAGGACGTCCACAATCCAGTGATGAAATACAGTCAGTGTTACCACACCCAACTTGCCAAAGCGCCGCTCATGACTGAATTCGGTAATCCAGGTTGTTTCAGGTTTCAGATCCGGGTTGCCTAGTGCCAGGTCATCATCGACGAATGAAGTTGTGCTGACAAAGTCATTGAAATTCAGTTGTGACACTTCACGCTCAATACGTAGTCGTGTTTGTTGTTGTTGATTAGGGGACCAGGACAGTAAACTTTGTGGTTTGATAAAGAAAAAACTTCGTTTCTGATCCGTGTCACCCGTTTGGGTAATCGTGGAAACTTCCGCGCCCAGGCCATAGTCCCAGGTTAAATTTCCAATCGTCCATGTATCTTTGAACAGGAATTCACCTCGCACTTCTTCAACACGTGAATTGCCATTGGGGACGAAAATTTCTTCTGGCCCCATTCCCGTGTCCTCGGTTAATTCAAGGCCATTATTTAGAATATTATAGGCAGCTTCGATGTCTATAGTAATCGCATGGTTGACCATACCAGACCAGTCTAATTCCACTCTTCCGATAACTTCTGTGATATCAGTTTCTTCAATGACTTTTTTAAAACTAATTTGCTCGTCATTATTGTCGAATGTTTTCTGGGTATCTGTCGCATCTGCTTGACTATGTGTGAATACAAGTATTCCCTTGCCTTGCAAATTTTCATTTAATAAACGTTCACCATCAAAGCCTATTTCAATTTCGGGTTCCCGGTCACTATTTTCGAATATTATATCGAATGGGCTGTCTCCCATCGTCTGCGGAATTCTATGGGATAGTTCCCGACCATCACCTTCCCTAAATCCAATTTTTGTATTGAGGTTATACAGTGTCTCACCGAGTAGAGTCGATGCATTCAAAAAAATGCCGCTGATACCGATCCCGGTTTGTTTACGTTTGTCGACGCGTAGCTGTGTTAAATTGTTTTCATTATCGAATCTTTCCACTGTCCCTTTTATACCATTGGTATCGCGTTCGATATCGATGCCAAAATTATAATCAATGTTATTCCATTGGTTGGACATAGATATATTGCCTCCCAGTCCGAGAGGTGCGGGGCTGGTATAGGTAACAAAGCTCTCCCACCGGTTTGTTGCCACATTGTTTTTGGTCATAATGACATTTACGACAATACTGTGACCTTGCATGTTTATGTCTTGCACCTGCCCCCGGATTAAATCTATACGTTCAACATTTGCAGCGGGAATGCGTGCCAGGATAGCAGAAACAAGATCCTGCTTGGCACTGGGTCTATTGTTATCGATAAGGATATTCCCCGCGGCACTGCCAAAACCGCGCAGTTCTTCACCGTCGTCAAGCTGGAATCCTGGCACCTGCTTAACCATATCGAGTGCAGTTAGTGGTTGATATTGTGCAAAGAAAATTGCTGGATAGGTGACTATCTCTGCCTCATTACCAATTTCCGAAGGTGATAAATTTTGATCAATTGAATCTTCCGATGTCGCCCCGAAGAGTAGTTGGGGACAGATCATGCATATTGTGGCGAACAATTTTAGGGCTCTCATAGTCAGAATCAGAGTAACATTTCAGAATTAAGAAGCATAAGCTTGATTTATTTCAAATAATTTATATCGACTTTAATATATTTAATAAAATATGTATAACGACTGACCTTGGTTCGTATATACCAGGTTCTCATTTTCGTAAGAATAACGGATCTGTTAAATGGGGTCTTCACACATCAATATCATAATATCCAGTTCATATAACAAATATTCTGTAAGCCTTGACGTCATGACAGCCTCCGCTTATCTTAATTCCAACCATATATAAAATCTGGGTCTTCCAGCAGGAAGGAGAATGTCATGTATACCGATACTACAGCTTCAAGCCAACCCTTGTTTTATTCAAGTTTGTTATTGATCTTTTTTACTTTCTTGTTGGTGAGTTTTGAATCAGCAACAGTGGTGGCACAAGAAGCCAATAATGTGACCGTGTTTGAAGGGGCACTGCTGATTGATGGAAATGGCAGCACACCCATTGAGGATGCCGTGTTCATTATTCAGGGCGATCGCATCATTGCGCTTGGTCGAAAAGGTGAAGTGGCTTTGCCTGCCGGTGCAACACGAATAGATCTTATGGGTAAGACGGTGATGCCTGCGATTATCGACACACATAAACACCTGGCGGGCGAACGTGACAAACTCATCAGCCAACTCCGGGAATTGGCGACCTATGGCGTCGGCACGGTCCTGAGCCTTGGTCTGGATAACAGTGATGTGCTCTACCAGATCCGTAAGGAAATTATCCCGGGTGCGGCACAATATCTCACGGCCGGGCGTGGAATTACAATGCCAGAACCCGGGAGATCAGAATCTGCTTACGGTACACCACCAGCGGCTTACTGGATAACTAGCGTGGAACAAGGTCGTGAGGCCGTGCGGGAACAGGCTGCCAAGGGGGTCGACTTCATCAAGATCTGGGTTGATGATCGAAATGGCAAGTATGAAAAAATGTCACCCTTGATGTATGCAGCGATCATCGATGAAGCCCACAAGCACGATCTTTTAGTTGCCGCTCATATACATCATCTCGAGGACGCCAAGGGTTTACTACGTGCCGGCGTAGACGTCTTTGCCCACGATGTCCGTGACCAGGACGTGGACGATGAACTCATAAACTTGTTTCAGGAACGGCCTGAGGTGTTCATGGCACCCAATTTACCGGATGAGGGTGTGACGATTGATATGAGCTTACTACGTGGCGTGGCCCCTGATGAGGTAATGGAGACGATGCAGACGGATTACGCAGGCACAGCGGCAGATCGTGAAATTTACCAAATTCAGGCCCGCAATCTCGCTGCGCTGAATGAGGCAGGCGTTAAGATTGCTTTTGGTACGGATGGACGCGAGATGTACGAGGTGTTTATTGAGATGGAAAATATGGTGGCGGCAGGAATGACGCCCGCCGAGGTCATTGTTGCATCTACCCGTACCTCTGCCGAGTTGCTACGCCTCGACGATGTTGGAACACTGGAACCTGGCAAGCGAGCAGACTTTATTGTGTTGAACGCCAATCCATTAGACAACATCATCAACACACGGCGTATTGTGTCAGTTTATCTGCGAGGTGAAGAAATTAATCGGAAAAAATAATTACAGATTATACCTGACGAACAAGAAAAATAGGGGAGGAGACAACGGGCATTTTTCTCAATTAACACCAACCACTTTCAATACAATAGACCAAATCTGTAATGATACCTGTAACGCTTGAATAGTAGAAAACAAGTTAAAAAATACTCACTGGGCTCAGCTTGATTAAAATTATTGACAAAAGTAGGTATTTATATAACTATATTGTTATGGAACAGGTTAGTTATACAAATGCCCCTCCAAATCTCGATGCGATATTTGCTGCACTCGCTGATCCGACTCGACGGGCAATATTATCTCGACTAGTAGAGGGTCAGGCCTCAGTCAATGAAATCGCCGCCCCGTTTAAAATGAGCCAACCTGCGGTATCAAGGCATTTGAAGGTGCTGGAACGTGCTGGATTGATTGAGCGGGATATAGACCAACAACGTCGTCCTGCCAAATTAAAAGGCCAGGCGATGGTAGCCGCTGTCGATTGGCTGACGGATTTTAAAGCTTTCTGGGGGACGAGCTTTGACCAACTTGATAATGTCCTTATTAATATGAAACTAGCTGAAGGGAAGGAAACAGACCATGAGTGATTTACCAGAATATAGTTTAGACCGCATTTTTGAAGCGCCCCGTGAATTGGTATGGCGGGCATGGACTGATCCTAAAATTTTGCACCGCTGGTATGGTCCCGGGGCAGAAACGATCATCCACAAATTTGATTTGGAAGCTGGCGGAATGTGGCTCAACGAGATGAAGTGGGGGGTAACCCTCATTTTCAAAAAGTTATTTTTCAGGAAGTGACACCACCTTCGATGCTGGTTTGGCACCATTATTCCTCTACTGATTCTGATTGGAATAATATCGCTAATCCCATGATGGCGGATTGGCCTCGGCTTTTATTAACGACTGTTGTTTTTGAAGAAATGGGCAAAAAGACAAATGTGCGTCTTACTCAGGTACCGATGGAGGCAACGGACGCCGAGATCGCCTGTTTTGCCAAGGCTATGGTCGGTATGGATAAAGGCTGGGGTAGCGGTTACGCAATTATGGATGAGCTGTTTGTGGAGTTGCAGGCAAAAGGTGGGTCTGATGAATGAAAAAACCGTTCGTGGTGTTCACTGGAGTTTCTGGGCAATCGGCGTAGTCGCACTCTTATGGAATGTTATGGGCGGTATTAATTTCTTCATGCAAATGAATGCAGAGATGGTCTCCTCATTTCCTGAAACGCATCGAGCAATAATTGAAGGACGTCCTGTTTGGGCTACTGCAGGTTTTGCTGTTGCGGTTTTTGGCGGCGCACTTGGTTGTATTCTTCTACTACTAAGAAAATCGACAGCGTTTTATTTATTTATCGCATCGTTACTTGGTGTGTTTGTGACGATGATCCATACCTTAATCGTTGCCAATTCAACTATTGATTTTAGTATTTTTGAGATGGTGATGATGATACTAATGCCTTTAGTTGTCGCAGCATTATTGATCTGGTTTTCGAAGCAGGCACAGACCAAGGGTTGGGTCAGTTAGGACTATTAAAAACGAAAAAGTCTGAATTACAATACTGAAATAAAAAAGTGTCTGCACGTAAATCGGATAGAATGTTTACCAGGGCAAGATCTCACCATTGGCATGCCAAAATGTCCCTGTAGTTTCACTTGTCAATTCATCGAGTCTAGCAACCAGACCCTGTGCAGATTTCTCAGGTGATACATCCCCGGCAAAATTAATCATTCGAGTTGAAACCATCCCTGGGTGTAAAATAGCAACACTGATATCTTGAGTCTTTAAATCATTGGCCAGACTTTTCCCTGCAGCATTTAGGGCAGCTTTTGACATACGATAACCGTAATAGTTACCCGAACCATTGTCTGTTATCGACCCCATTCTGCTGGTGATGAACCCTATTTTGCTTCCAGCATGCAGGTTGCTCAATAAGGCATGTGAGATACGTAAGGGCGCAATGGCATTTATTGTTAATTGTTCTTCGATACTCTCAAAGTTCATTGTATCTAAAGATTCATTCTTAAATATGCCGGCGTTATTTATTAATACATCAATTGAAATTCCTTGCATTTGTTGCTGTAGATTTTTTACATCCTCTGAAAGGCTGACATCAATACTCTCAATAATATTGGCATCAGAATTATTTAGTTCATCAGATGTCTGGCGACACACGGCGTATACCTTATCACCACGATGTAAATAAATTGCAGTTAACGCAAGGCCTATCCCACGATTAGCACCGGTAATTAGTATTATTTGTGGCATGATATTTCCTGTTTAAAAAGTATTAAGTGTTAGTTTTATAGATTGGAATAATTAAACTAACATCCTACCTGCCATTTTTCTCTTGGGGAAGAGGATGCCAAATATTAAAGGAGTGATGGATTTAAATTTTATAAAGAATTACTGGGGTTAAAGTAAAATTTTGGAATAATATTACTTTAACCCCATGGTTAATTAATCCGCATTAAGCGTGGGGTATGCCTCTGTGTAGATTAAATCTTTGGCTCTTGCAGGTATATGGCAACTTAAACAATCATTTTTATAATCCTTCGCGATGTTGGTCTCATTATCATCGGGCTTGAATAACGCCCAACCCCATCCATCACCCCATAGAGAATTATTTACAAAACGTCCTTTCGTATCTTTAATCATTACAAACCACTGTTTTAGTTCGTTGTTTGCATAGTTGACGCCTTGGCCGGTACTGTAATCGCCCATGCTTGCGGCCCTGAGTTCCTTTACGAGTGTTGCGCCGTCTGGAAATTCGCTGGTTTCTTGAAATGCTTCTACAGTTTCTTTTTCTGTATACACATCATGAAAGCCACTCGCACCACCATCAGGGACGTACCATGAACCCAGGTGCACCATAGAAGTTCGAAATCCTTCCGGGAAGCTAATATTTCCGTTGGTGTCTACATATGGTGAAAAGTTATCCTGAGCCATTCCTGGTACCGATAAAACAATTGAAAGTAAGGTTACCCAAAAGAACAATTTAGTTTTATTTTTTATAAACATAATTATTGTTCCATGGATAAAGTCGAGTTGATGCCACCTACCGCTGCAGGACCTTTACCTTTTCCTGCCCGTAACACTGGGTAAAATTGAGTAAAGACAAAATCATCTGCAGCTGAGGTTTCGTGGCAACTATTACATGATTCAGCAGCGAATTTTGTTGCGCTATTTGTTAATGTTTTATGGTCAGGTGTTGAGAAACTAAAATAGGCCCAATTTCCCGGTTCATTGGGAAAATATTTTTTGCTTTTAATGGTAGCCTCCAGGCCAACGAAATCACCCTGAAAATAACCTATTCCACTTACTGCTGCCTTTGTCCCTACACCTACAAGTTCTTTGATTAATATTGTTCCATCACGAAACTCACCATTTGTCTTCCAATGCGACCAACTTTCAGGATCAATATAGACATTATGGAATTCGGGAAATGGGGCTTTACCATTATTCATATCATTCGGTGTTACCGGCGTACCAACATAGACCCATTCACGATACCCTGTAGGTCGTTCCAGTTGATCGCCTTGAAAGGTAAAGTATTCGGCAGCCATGACGCCCGTAGTAACTATCGATAGCAAAATAATTAACAGGATCCTAAAATAAGTGGGTATATATAATGTATTCATATGTAGTTCTCCTTTTATTACCAAATGTGAACACTGCAAAATAAGTTCAACTTGCCGTGTATGATAAAGAAGGGATTATGAAATTGTGTTACCAGGAGACTCAAATTAGTGTCAAATAAGCTCAAGAAAGGTTTAAATTTTGATGTGCTGGGAGATATCCTAGAAACCTTACGTTTCCGAAGCTCAATTTTCTTTTATTCTGATCTTGCTGCCCCATGGGGGATGTCGCTTTCGAAAGAGGATTTTCTTCGCTTTCATATCGCTCTTTCAGGTGAATGTATAGTTGGTACAGATGGACCTGACACTGTCAAAGTCTGCGAGTCAGATATAATAATGTTGCCTAATGGAAACTCACACTGGATCTCAGATAAACCTGGTCGGAAGTTAATCCCCAGTGAACGTGCAGGAAACGCGTGTAATCTCAACAAACCACTTTTTCAAAAAGGAAAAATAACAAATCGATTAATGTGTGGACTGGTAAAATTTGATACGGGGATATCACACCCTGTCATAAGTGCTCTTCCAGAAATAATGCACTTTCCAATGGTAGATCGTAGCGGATCTATTTGGTCGGTAGTCTCATTAATTGATAGTGAACTCGGTCGACATCATGACACCGGCAGCCGGATTATTGACCGATTGACTGAGGTTTTGTTTCTGCAGCTTCTTAAAAATTATATTACCGAAAACGAAAATGCATCGTTCTTTCTATCAGCATTAAACGATAGACGTATTCATCATGCCCTTTCTTTAATGCATCAAAAGCCAGAATTCAACTGGTCGTTGTCATCACTTGGAGGACAAGTAGGTATGTCTCGTTCAACATTGGTTAGACGATTTCAAGATGTGCTTGGCGTTACACCGATGGCATACTTAATGGACTGGAGAGTTATGAAAGCTTACAGTCTGATTAAAGATACGATCATATCACTGGAAAAAATTGCGGAAACCACGGGATTCGCTTCAGCGCGCACATTGAATAAAACATTTCAGCGACATTATGGTTGTACGCCCAGAGAATTGCGACAATCACAGAATTAATAGGTAAGGATATATTATAAAATAACGTACATGAGAAAGTAGTTGTTTTTTTATGCCCCCTTCTTTTTAAAAATTCTTAAGATTAAAATTCAGAATGTTCTATGATCAAGCTGTGTTTCATTTAAATTTATTCAGTTTTAATTCTTTCCCACCCCATTATTGATAAACAGGCGTTGACATACTTCGCCCGATTGGACTGTTGTTGTCTTAATTCGTATTCATACTCCCTGTAGGCATTTCGAAGCTCGCGCGATGGTCTGCAAAGATATGAATTTCCTCTGGTCGTGACCGTTCGATGTTTGATACTACCGTCCTCGGACTTAACCGGATATGTTTCTCGACGAGTCGTGTTGGCCATGCACTCATTAGATAGCTCTTCCGGGTCTTGAACGGGATTAGGATCCTGATAAATTAGATCAGACTCACGGATACAATTACCTTTGTCAAAATAGAAATTATCCGTCATCTTATCTGAGGTAAAGTCATTGTTGATCCAGGTATAGCCTGGCATGCAACCATATGTAACTATTAGTAAGAAACTTGTGATCACAGTTTTAATCATAGGTTATTATTTATCGAAGTGAAGGTAAGTAAAAAACGAAATTGGACGTTATTATTCTTTGAGATATATTGATTCCTGAATAATTCGGATTAGTATAACAATACTAAAGTATAAACATGTCTGCAATGCAGACATGAAGAATGAACCCTTCTCTTTATTGCCAATATCCAATCTCTTTGCTGCATTCACTGGCTAGTATTTATGGCCACATCGTACCTTTGTTTTACCTATATCAATTCTCTAAGTGGAATAGTTAATCATATGAGGTGAGTAATGCAACCTAGCTTATCCTTGTCCATCTTATATCTATAAAATACGCATTTAGTATCATTTGGTTTACTAATATTGGAATAATGGTGATTAAATTCTGTGGATCAGTCTGTACCATAATTATATTTGATCAGATATATAATAAATTATCCTCAGCTTAGCTGGCATTTAATTAAGTAAACTGTCACCATATTTAAAAAAACAGGGGAGATATGCATGCCGGACCGTAGAAAATTTTTACAAGCCATGGCCTTTGCAAGTGCCGGTGGGATCATGTTGGGCGGGTCGCCTTTTTCTGCTGCGCAGGCCGCACGCCGAGAGGTTTCAATTGCCGGCCGTCGTGTGAAAGTTGTCGACATGCATGCCCATTGTGAGATTAAGGCAGTGGAAAGAGTCGTCAGTGGAACACCGCTGGAGATGAAGGTTCGAGATGCTAGAATTTTAGGACATCAACGGTTAGAGATGATGGATGAATGGGGTATTGATATTCAGGCATTGCACGTTGGTACTTATTGGTGGTTTAAAGCTGATGCAGATTTGTCACGCCGCATTACACGAGTCATGAATGAAGGTGTGGCGGAATGGGTGGCCAAGCACCCGGATCGATTCGTGGGTCTTGGTGCAGTATCATTACAGCACCCAGAATTGGCCGCCGAAGAACTTGAATATGCTGTTCATAATCTCGGGCTCCGCGGCGCTTCCATAGGCGGACATGTCAATGGTGAAGTACCTTCCTCGTCGCGTTTTGATCCATTCTGGGCCAAGGTCGATGAGTTGAATGTACCGGTTTTCGTGCATCCCCAACGCTCCGAGTATTTTATTGATCCAGGTAAATTTGAAGGACGAGGAGACCTGGCCAATATCATCGGTAATCCCCTGGAGACAACCATGTTCCTGACCCGAATGATAGTTGATGGCACTTTTGATCGTCACCCAGGGATGAAGGTTGTTGCTGCTCATGGTGGTGGCTACTTACCTTCCTACTCTGGACGTACCAAAGCGAGTTGCGAGGCGCGTCCCAATGCTAACTGTGCCAACGAGAAACAACCAGGTGATTACATGAAGACGCAGATACTCGTCGATTCTATGGTGTTCACCGATGAAGGTTTGCGACACCTGGTGGCAGAGATGGGAGCCAGCCAGGTGGTCTATGGTACGGACACACCATATGGTTGGCCCGACACGCTGGATATTATTCTCGATGCCTCACACCTGAGTAATGCCGAAAAGGAGGCTATACTTGGCGGTAATTTGTTGAAGCTGTTACGTATCACCTGACCTGACATCCAGTTAAATTGGAGGTATAGATTTCATGTTAAAAATTATTTTAAATGTGGTCTTTATTATATTCCAATCTTCCTTTTCCGTACTCAATGTGATGGCACAGGCGGGGGATCCCTCGCAGCATCCGGATATGTATCTACTTGATTTGGCATATGAAGATGTCCAACCAGTCAATGGCAAAGGCGGATCGGATATTAGTGGCCCTTATATTCCAGCGCGAAACTGGCCGCAACCATTAGCAGGGGGTCGGATGTATGGAACAACGGCTTCCATTATTGCTGAGTCTCCCGACAGTATCATCGTTGCCGCGCGGAGTACGAAAGACCCCTGGCCTATCCCCTATAACTGGGATATGCGTGAAGCCCATATCATCCTCGGGGCAGAACACCTGGAGGCATTCCGTAATAAACAAAACACGCACAAGCTTACTGTATTAAATCGGGATGGAAAAATTAAGGAATACTGGAAGCAATGGGACGAAGAATTTCCGTCTATTCAGTTTATCCGGATCAGCCAGTATGATGCCGACCATCATCTCTATGTCACAGGTCGTGGGCAACTGATGAAGTTTACCCGCGATGGTAAACGGCGACTCTATACTATTAGTGCTAGCGACGTCCCTACCGATTCAGGTCAATCCAGATTTGGACCTGAAGGTATGACCTTTCATCCTGATGGTAGCTTTTGGGTGGCATCGTCAGACCGCATTATCCGTTTCTCCAATGACGGTAAATATCTGTCGGAGATTGGTAAGGCAGGCAATGGTCTGGGTGAATTGGACAGGGTGCATGATGTTTTTTTTGATCCTTTAGGTAAGAAGCTTTATGCGGCGGATCGTAGTAACCATCGCGTTCAAATATTTGATGAAAACGGGCGTTACCTTGATCACTGGCCAAACATTGTGGGCCCCTCACTTGTGCGCATGACGGAAGATCGCAAGTTTATCTGGGTAGTAGATCTTTTTACTGCAAAGTTCCTGAAGTTCGACCTCAATGGCAGACTTCAAACAAGTTGGGGGACGCAGGGTTTTGGACCAGGCGCAATCACCGGTGGTGTTCACGATTTCACTACCGATAACGAAGGCAATCTTTATATCGCTGAGCATAGTAATACTGTTCAGAAACTTATGCCCAGGGAAGATGGTAATCCGCAACAGTTAATAGGCAGGTTGTTGCCATACTAATTTTATGGATATTATTAATAGAGGAAACTTTTTTTATGACCATCAAGATTACCATTAACGGTAATGTTTATGATGTAGATGCCGAGCCTGAAACACCGTTGTTGTGGGTGATACGCGATAACATCGGTTTGACGGGAACGAAATTCGGTTGCGGCATTGCGGAATGTGGTGTCTGTACCGTGCATATAGATGGTCGGCCAGTTAAGTCCTGCTCCACAACTGTGGCGAGTGCGGTCGGCCGTGAAATCACCACCATCGAGGGATTATCTAAAGACAATAGCCATCCCGTACAGCGCGCCTGGATCGAGCACGGTGTGCCACAGTGCGGTTATTGCCACTCGGGTCAGATCATGTCCGCCACGGCATTACTGTCGCGGACGCCGAACCCCTCCAATAGCGAGATCGACACGGCGATGGCCGGTAATCTGTGTCGTTGTGGCACCTATTTGCGGATCCGTAAGGCGATACATCGCGCCGCGGAAATAGCACAGGAGTCAGAGAGTTCATGAGTATGATTATGGACACTAAGCTGTCTCGCCGGACACTGATACGTACCATGGTGGGTGCAGGGGGTGGCATGCTCCTCGGCTTTCATATTCCCGGTGCTGTTTCCGCAGTAGTGGCACCGAAACCGTGGATCACCCCGACCGATGGCGCAGAGATCAACGCATGGTTGGCGATAGATGCAGATGGCACCGTGACTATCCGTGTCCCACACTCCGAGCAAGGCCAGGGTGCCCTGACGTCCGTCTCCATGATGATCGCCGAGGAACTCGATGTACCATATAAAGATGTGCATACGGTATTTGCGGACATGAACCGCCACGTCAACTACGGCAAAGAGTATATCGTTACCAGTACCAGTGGTTCAGCGTTGGTCCGGCGGCAACACCCACACATCATGCAAGCAGGTGCGTCAGCGCGCGAACGATTGAAAGCGGCGGCAGCGCAAAGCTGGGGAGTGGATCGCCTGGATGTGGTTGCGAAGCAAGGTGTGTTGAGTGCGGGCAGGCATCGTGCTGGTTATGCCGAATTCGTGAAGTTGGCTGCAGAAGTCTCTCTGGAAAAAGAACCGACGATTAAAATACCTGATCAATGGTGGCTGTTGGGTAACCCGATACCACGGATTGATGTGCCAGTAAAAGTAAATGGTAGTGCACAATATTCTATCGATACTCGTCTTGATGGTATGGTCTATGCGGCCGTGAAGTGCTGTCCGGTTCCATGGGGTAGTCTTAAGCGTTACGACATAGATGCCATCAAGGGACGCAATGGAATCATTGCTGTGGTGGAGCTGAAAGCCATCGACGGTAAGACCGGTGATGCCGATATGCAAAATGGTGTCGCCGTTGTGGCGGATTCCTGGTATCACGCCAAGACTGCGCTGGATCTGATGCCAATTGAATGGGATTACGGTCCCAATAGTAATGTCAGCAACGAGAGTCAGGCAGAGGAGGCCCACAGACTATTCGATGTAACAGGAGAGGTGAGTAATGAGGTGGGTGGAGATACTCTGGAGATAATTAATACCTCCGGGAAAGTCATCACAGCTGATTATCATCGACCTTATGAGACTCATGCACGTATGGAACCCATCAATGCTACCGTCAGCGTCACGGCTGATCGCATTGACGTTTGGTCCCCTGCTCAGGACCAGGCATTACCACTTATGCTGGTTGCGGACCAACTGCAGCGCGAACCCAGGGACGTGTATGTGCATACTCCTTTTATCGGCGGCGCATTCGGCGGGGGTGGTGGAGGCCGAACTGCAGTAACACGCCAGGCTGCGGAAATCTCCCTTCAAGTTGGGCGTCCGGTGAAGGTGATATGGGCCCGTGAAGAAGACATCATGAACGATAAGCAACGGGCTCCGGTTCATGCTCGACTAACCGCCTCACTGGGGCAAGACGGCTTACCAACAGCGTTCGCCTCCCGTGCGGTCTGGTTCACGCGTGGTGCCGCAAGACGCATTGGGCCCTCTACCGCTGACTATTCCATCAGTACCATGCCCTATCTTGTCCCCAACAGACGACACGAGCGTCATAACGTGGCGGCACACATCCCGACCACTACCCATCGTGGTCCGGGCGCGAACCAAAACGGATTTATCATCGAACAATTTGTGGATGAGATGGCCCTTGCAGGGGACTGGGATCCCTTGGCATGGCGCATGGAGATGACCAGGGGTATGGAACCCTGGCAGAGAGTCCTGCAAAAGATGAAAGACGTTTCGGGATTTACCACTGACTTACCTAAGGGTGAGGGTATGGGTATTGCGATCATTGAAGATCACAGCTCGATCTGCGGTATCTGTGCGACAGTGTCGGTGAGTAGGCGCGGTCAACTCAACATTGAGAAGGTCATTGTAGTAATTAACAGTGGCTACGTGATCAACCCATTGAACGCAGCCGAGCAGTTGGAGGGTTCAGTATGTTGGGAGCTCTCTCATGCCTTGTACGGCGGGTTGGATCTCAAGGATGGACGCTTCACGAATAACAACTTCGATACATACAATTTGATGCGTATTAATCAGATGCCAGAGGTCGAGGTACACTTCGCCTTATCAGAGGACGGTTGGTGGGGCGGTATGGGTGAGCCGGGTGGCCCACCATCACCGCCTGCAGTTGCCAACGCGATCTACTTTGCCACTGGTAAGCGGATACGATCGACACCGATCAACAAGCATGACTTGAGTTGGTCATGACTTAGTCCATACATTACGCTAAATTCTCGATTGAACAGTACACACTTACCATTATTCTCGCACACAAGGAAACTTATTGCCCACAGGTACTTGTGCCCAAGGGTATAAATTTCAGCGGAAATTATATTTCTAAAAAAATATTAGGGGACACATTGAACCTCCCCCAGTTTAACGGATACTTTTAATAAGCGACAATGTCGCGAACATTGAGGAGTATCCAACATGGTAAAACAACGTAAACCTTATAAGAAGTATAGCAGTGAATTTAAAC
>JBNMOP010000025.1:0-29346 GCA_051275005.1 Gammaproteobacteria bacterium
ATAGATTGATAATGGCCGGCATTAGCTTGCTTTTAAATTTAAAGGATAGTTCGTATTATATGACGATATAAGGTACTACTGCACGTATAACAAGACCAATAATGGCCAGCAAACACTCAAAAACGAAGCTTATGTTATATATCTAACTAACTAAGGTAAATAAATCGGAGTGCTTATCAAATTAATTGAAAAGATTTTCAATTATATCACCATAATCCCACAAGCAAAAAATACGAGAATGTTGACAGTATGACAAATTATTTTAAATAGAATACGAAGGTAAATATTATCTAATTATGATTTTTTATTTAAATAGTGATCGCCTCTTTTAAAAGACATAGGAATCTATAATGAAACTCATTCCTCAACTAACTCTATTTATTATCGTGCTGTGTATTATATTCAATAGCGGATGTACATCGATTGGATATTATGCACAATCAATTTCAGGACAAGTTGGAATTTTACTCAACAAAAAACATGTTGCGAATATAATCAATGCATCAGATACAAACAAACAGTTGCGAGAAAAATTAATTGAGGTTCAAAAAATTCTTGACTTTGCACATCATAAATTATACATGCCGGACAACGGCAGCTATCGTCATTATACAGATGTTAAAAATAACTTTGTTGTATGGAATGTAATTGCTGCACCTGAATTCTCTCTAAACTCAAAACGTTGGTGTTTTTTAATTGTAGGATGCATGAATTATCGTGGTTACTTCAATGAAGATAAAGCAAGAGCATATGCAGCATCACTGCAACAAAAAGGATGGGAAGTTTATGTAGGTGGTGTTACTGCTTATTCAACCCTCGGCTGGTTTAAAGACCCTCTGCTTAACACCATAATTAATCGCGAAGACTGGGAAATTGCAAGATTGTTATTTCATGAGTTGGCACACCAAATTGTTTACATAAAGGATGATACTAACTTTAACGAGGCATTTGCTGATTCGGTTTCCTTGATAGGACTTGAGATTTGGCTAAGCACGCAATCAAATGAGAAAAAGCTTAAGGTAATGGAACTCATTGCACATGAAAGTGAATTTACTGAATTGACGCTGGCGACAAGGGATGTTCTGGAAGAACTTTATCAAACCAATTCAACAAAGAATCAGATTCGTCAACGTAAAGCACAACTCATTGAAGATTTGAAAAAATTAATAATCGAGCGACAATCGATATGGGGAGACGATAAACGATTCCAAAGTTGGACTACCAGTAACATCAACAATGCCAGACTGTCACTCATCTCTACCTATCGCACATTGGTCCCGGATTTTATTTATGCCTATGAAAATATTGGATCAGACCTACCAAACTTTTATTCCAGGATCATTCAAATATCCACGTGTCCATTTGAGGAGCGTGCAAAGCACCTTAGGGGGCATGCTGGACAAAGTATTACTTGTATCAAGTAATTATTGTAATAGTGAATATAGCCGTAAATGTAGCTTAAAAAGCTATTAATTAATTCCAATAATATTATCTGGAAGAATATATAAAACAAAGTACAATATCAGGTAGAGTTCGTTCTCAGAGCAACTATACTGATGTCCAGAAAACTGAATAACGGAAATGCATGTATTTATTATTTAATTAAAACATATAGTGCTAAATAAATTTTTTACAAAACCCATAGAACTATTGATTGGTGAACAAACCTATAAGTTTTGTTCTATCTCTGATTTCGAGTTTGGCTTAGCGGGTCGAACGGCTGTCCCTTCTAAAAAAATTACTGATATGGTCAAATTTTCTACTGACCAGCTCAAAAAAGAAGCAATAACCATAAAGGATATTGAAAAACGCTTTGTATCGATATTATCTAAATCTATAGAAGAGACAGATAGTATTAATAGAGCACTAAGAGAATTAGATCCGATTATTTTTTCTCAAGATCACAATTGGCGAGATATAATCACATCATTAAATCAAGGAGAGCATGAACTAAACCCATTTCGCCGTATAGCCCTTGTCAAATATATGCAGTATTTATCTTCCAGACAGGAAATAATTAAATACCTGTATTCCGAGAAGAAAAAGACCTCCACTGAGCAACTCGAGAATAATGAACTCGGGTCATTTAAGGATACATTAATCCTTGAAAATACTGTATTTGAACCAGCGGCTCATTCACATACCGGTCCCAATGAAACATTTGAACGCATGCCCAAGGGAGAGGCTATAACTATAACACTTGCACCCGGAGAAGAATTGGATTTACTGTTATCAAGACACGAATGCAAAATTAGTTCCGTCGACAACAATTTGATGTTTCAAGATAACGAAAAACGAATTTATGAGTTAAAAAATGGTCGCAGTGTGGTAGGCAGAGATTCTGTTAGCACTATAATGATGGAACCTAGCTTACGTGATATTTCACGCATGCATATAGTAATAGAAAAATTCGACGAGCAAACCATTCAGATTACCGATTTGTCATCTCATGGTACCTATATCCAGAACAAGTATCTGGAAAATAATACCGGTTCCTGATCCACTCATATAACATTAAATAATAACGGTATAATCAGTTATTATTTAATGTTATATATAGATCCTGTTAAAATATCATGCTCGGTGACAACATTCTAAAAAATACATACTAAATTAATAAAAGAAAGGTTTAAAATTAATGAGCTCGATAAATTTTGATGTAGATAACCTGGCATCTGAATATGATACTCGGGAACCTTCTGAAATCCTGCAGTTAGCTCTTGATAGCTTCGATAATATTGCCATTTCCTTTAGTGGAGCCGAGGATGTAGTACTGGTCGATATGGCGGTAAAAATTAACCCAAAAGTACGGGTCTTTTCTCTAGACACAGGCAGACTACACCCTGAGACCTATAAACTACTGGATCAAGTCAGAGAGAAATATGGCATTAAACTTGAGATTCAATACCCTGATACTGAATCCGTTGAGAATTTTGTCGCTGAAAAAGGACTCTATAGTTTTTATAAAGATGGTCATAAAGAATGTTGCGGTATCAGAAAAGTAAAACCATTACGCCGAAAACTCTCTGTGCTGGATGCCTGGATTACCGGTCAAAGAAAAGACCAATCTCCTGACACCCGTGCTGGCGTTCCAGTTGTTGAGCGAGATGGTGGCTTTTCAACAGATGACCACACTTTGTACAAGTTCAATCCCCTCTCTAACTGGAGCTCTGCTCAGGTCTGGCAATATATTCGAGAAAATGATGTCCCTTATAATGAACTTCATAATAAAGGGTTTATCAGTATCGGCTGTGAACCTTGCACACGCCCTGTATTACCTAACCAGCATGAACGAGAAGGTCGATGGTGGTGGGAAGAAGAAACTATGAAAGAATGTGGTCTGCACGCTGGAAATATTTCAACGCCTAAAGTATAGAAAGAAGAAATATTGGTATGAAAATTACCCTGGTTAAAAAAATTCTGGCAGACGGTACGTTCTGTAGAAAATGTATAGAAGTGGAATCACGTCTTAATGATGGTGGCCATATGCATAGAATAGACAGTGTGGTTATTGCTGATGAGCGAGACCTAGCCAGCGAAGGTATGGAATTGGCAAAAAAACACAATGTTACTCTGGCACCCTTTTTTATTGTTGAGAATTCTCAGGGTAGTATAAAAATATACACGGTCTATTTTAAATTTTTAAAAGAGATATTGAATACCAAACCCACCGAGGCCGAAGAAATATCTGATATTATGGATAATAATCCTGATCTCGATTACATCTGATAGCCATATATACTAGTGATAAGTTGTCTACTAGTAAGAAGGTATATTCATACCACTAAATAGTGCATTTAAGGCTTGATTATCTGCCGTAGCCGCGGCCTCATCAATTAAATTTTTATCGAGATGCGGTGCAAACATTTGGATAAAATCATACATATAACCACGAATATATGACCCCCTTCGAAAACCAATTTTGGTTGTACTGGATTCAAACAAGTGGCTTGCATCCAGAGCAGATAACTCAGAGTCATTTATAGCATCATATGCCATACTCGCAATTATGCCGATCCCCAGCCCTAAATTCACATAAGTCTTAATGACATCAGCATCGGAGGCCGTAAATACAACTTTTGGATTTAATCCAGCAGTATTAAATGCCTTGTCCAATTGTGATCTACCTGTAAATCCAAAGACATATGTCACGATTGGGTATTTGACAAGTTCTTCTAATGTTAGAGATTTAACTGAGGTTAATGGATGACTACGAGGCACAATAACACTACGATTCCATTGATAACATGGCATCATTACCAAATTATTAAATAATTCAAGGGCTTCCGTAGCGATAGCAAAATCCGCTGTACCTTTAGATGCAATTTCCGAGATTTGTACGGGTGTACCCTGATGCATATTTAATGTGACCGCAGGATATTGACCAATAAATTTCTCAATAATTTTTGGCAAAACATATCTTGCCTGAGTATGCGTCGTGGCAATTGATAAACTGCCTCGACTGTTATCGGCATACTCTTCTGCTATCTTTTTGACATTTCCGATATTATCCAGGATATCGCCAACCAAATTGAGTATGGCCTGACCTGCAGGGGTAATTTCCGTTAAATGCTTACCATTTCTGCGAAAAACCAGTACTCCTAGTTCCTCTTCCAATAATCGAATTTGTTTACTGACCCCCGGCTGAGAGGTATATAAACTTTCTGCAGTCGCTGTTACATTCAGATCATGTCTGGCGACTTCCCAGATATATTTCAATTGCTGTAATTTCATGGTTTATATATTCTTTTTTGATATAAAAATATACTTAATAATTACTTTTAATTATAGACTTCCATCACTAAAGTACAAGATTACTCATTATGGTGAAGGAAAAAAGAATTAATGGATGTGGTCTATAGTCTTGCTGGATTTGTTGTGGGGTTTATTATCGGGTTAACCGGTGTTGGTGGGGGCTCACTCATGACCCCAATATTAGTTCTTATATTTTCCATCAAACCAGCAATTGCAGTAGGAACTGATCTTTTATACGCTGCTATTACTAAATCGGGAGGTATATTTGTTCATCACCACCAACAAACTATAAACTGGAAAATAGTTGGATTGCTTTCAATTGGCAGCATACCTTCCTCACTCGCAGCACTTTTTTTGTTACAAAAATTTGAATCCACTGGTATCGATTACGACCGCCTAATATCCCTGGTACTGAGTATCGCATTAATCCTGACATCTTCAGTTTTACTGTTTAAAAATAGATTGCAGGTAGCAAGTCAAAATGAACGATTTAATTCAATCCGGGCTTTACATCTCCGTTTTCGCCCTCCAATGACAATACTATCTGGTGTATTGATAGGTGCTTTGGTGACAATATCTTCTGTGGGTGCAGGGGCCATTGGCGCAGCAATACTTTTTTTTCTCTACCCACGATTACGAACAGTAACAATAGTCGGAACAGATTTAGCACATGCGGTACCTATAACTGCTATTGCAGGAATAGGTCACGCTCATATCGGTACTGTTGATTATAATTTATTACTGAGTCTCATTATAGGTTCCCTGCCAGGTATATATTTAGGAAGTAAAACTGGAGCAATCGTACCTGACAAAATAATACGACCTTTATTAGCCATAATGTTAATGGTAATAGGCGTTTTTATGGCAATAAAAAACTGAAAATCCTCTAACGAATCAACAATAAAAAACCTGATTCATCAGAGATGAACCAGGTTTATCTATGCTTAAGTATTTAATATTTATACCGTATTAATCTCTCGATGCTTTTCCACAAGGGTAGCCATCTTGTCTTTGATATGGAGTTTTTCTTTTTTAATTTTACCGAGAGTCGTATCATCATTTTTATTGAAGGCCTGCTCGAGTTCTTGTTCTAATTTCGAATGCTTGGTATATAGTCGCTTAAAATCCATATTACCCACTAGCAAACTATTAACAATTTCACGATCATTTTCAAACATATATGTCCTCCCATATTGGATAAATTTTATTATTTTAAAGGTGAGAAACTATAAGAATAATTCTTATCAGAAATAAAATTCAAAACCATAAGATTATTATGGACTGCAGTAGATAGGAGTCAGTTTCATTCACCTCTCACCATTAAAGTTAGCTCATGGAAATAAATTTTTCAAGTAACATTGATCCTAAAATTATTATGCATAATTTATTTTTTTAAAGTAATTACAATAAGTTATAAATACTTTGTTAAATATAAAAACGGCTGATATTATATTGGGCTAAATCTAGTTCAGATTTACCAATACTTATAAGATCCACAACTAATTTTCTAAAACCCATTGCCATAATCTAGCCAAGATTCTCGTGCACAATATTTAATAATAAGTTGCTAGTTTACTGATACCAAGAATAGACAGCCCAGTACAACTATAAAGTTTTAAGCCTCACCAATTGTTAACTCTAAATTGATCAATTAATTTGGAATTCTCTGGATAACTTTCTTTAAAATAACTTGCCATAATTAGAATTCTTTTATTATTTATCTTCGTATCAAAATTACAGTTTTTTTGCCAAACCAGAAATTCTTATTCAATTGGAAAATGGAATGCTGGCAAAATGTCTTGACTCATCAATAATTGGCATCGCAGGTTTATTATTTTCAAGATCATTAATAAAGATAATAGAGTACCTTTTGTGGGTATTATTGGTAAAGCTAAACCAGTAGTTTTTACATGTATTTGACTATTACTACCTGCTGATAATTTATATTTATCCGCTCCGATTTTACCAAAAGAAGATTTGCATCTAAGTATTAAGTTACCATGTAAGGCCTAAATATAATGATTTGAGGAAATAATCTATGCATGAATCGTTGAATGAACTAATATCCTTGATGTATGTTAAGCAACTTGATACCAGAACTTTTGAAGGTTCAAGTCGAGACATTGGCACTGGCAGAGTATACGGCGGACAGGTTCTAGGACAAGCCTTAAAGGCCGCGCAGCTTACGGTGGGTGAAGGTAAAACTGTTCATTCTATGCACGCCTATTTTATGCGTGAAGGAAACCATAATATACCCATAACGTATCACGTAGATATTACACGTGATGGTAGAAGTTTTTCCACTCGTCATGTTGTTGCTTTTCAACAAAACAGGCCTATTTTTATAACCGATATGTCATTCCAAATAACTGAAACTGGTATGGAATATCAACCAGCAATGCCAATTATAAAAGAGCCTGAATCCTACAAAAGTCTCACAGACTACGACACATCAGGGATAAATAAGTTATCTGATAAATTACAAAAGCTAATTAAACTTTCTTCTCCATTTGAAATAAAACCAATACCACCTGGAGATATACCATCCGATTCTTCTAAACAGAAATTTGTCTGGATTAAAACCAGACAAAAGATTATCGATGACGCAGACATCCATCGGGCTATACTTGCATATATATCCGATTATGGTCTTGTTACTACGACATTGATTCCTCACGATATAGACTTTGAAACACCTACACTGCAGATGGCTAGTATCGACCATGGCATGTGGTTTCATCGACCGTTTAAAGTTGATAACTGGTTATTGTATGCCTACGAGGCAATATCAACGAGTAATTCCCGCGGCCTTGCCTATGGCAGTATTTATGATATTCAAGGTAAATTAATCGCTACTACTATCCAGGAAGGATTGATAAGACAAATAAAAAAGGGGGGATAAATCCCCCCTGGTAATAATTTGTTGACACCTTTAACTCTAAATTCTTCGATTCTCCAATGAACGCTCCAGGTTTATTACTCTATTTTTTTCGCTCGTGACATACTTTATCCAGTCATCAGCGGCCTTTTTACTGCGCTTATCTTTACTAGCATTGGTAAAAGCAGTAATTGCCGGATCCCAATTCTTTAATTCGAAATTCGCCATACCCTGCATCAGATATGCCTGATCTGGACGGTCTATGCCCCCTTTTTTTAAGCCTTCTGCAATTATATTTGCTGCTTCTTTATACATATCCAGACCGATATAGGATTGCGCCAATCTAACATGCAGGTTACCGTCTTTTGCTTTATTTGTTGCCTTAATAAGAGGTTCAAGGGAGGCCTTGGTTTCCTGGGCCTGTTGCCAAGATTGGGCGAGTAATTGTAAATTTCTCTCTTCTTCTTCAATCTTGCCTTCCTTCATACCCTTGTCTATCAACATGGCTGCCTTATGGGGGGCATCATGCATGAGATAAAGGTTGGCGAGATTCATTTGCGAACGGCCGTTATCCAGATTACCCGTTTCGTATAGCATCTCGAGGATAGACATCTGCCAATCATAGTGTTCTTGTTCAGAATACGCCGCGGCCAGGGAACGCCAATGTTCTGCCTTGGGATACAGAACAACTAATTCTCTTAAGATCTCGATCATCTTCGGATAATTATCGGTTTGCAGATATAAATTCTGTAATAACAACAACAAAATTTCCTTCGGCGTCTCACCTCTGCCCTTGAGCATCGCCTTGGCCGAGACTAATGGCGTCAGGGCTTCTGGATATTTTTCCAATTGATAATAAGCCTGACCCAACAACATGTACGCGTTCAGGCTGGGTTCGGGGGCAGCCTTAAACCAGCGATTAATTGCCTGAATTGCATTAGGGTAATCCTCAATAACAAAATACAGCTGTGCCACGGTATAAAGGGTATTAAGCAATAACCCTTCGGTATTGTCCGGCTCTGCGATGACTTTTTCATAATAACGCAAGGCATCCTGGTATTTTTCCAGGGTAAAATACGTATAGGCAAAGAAATTGAATATTTGTGATTTTTCGTAACTACTGGTTTTAGGCATGGCCTCCATTTCACGCAGTATTACTAACCCTTCATCATATTGCTTGGCCTCAATCAATTCCTGGGCTTCTATGAGCTTCTTATATACCGGTTCCGACATCGTCGGCGTCTTAGTGGTTTTTCTTCCCTCGGTTTTTCCAGAATCCTGGGCAGTAATAAGAGGAGATACCGTGGAAATAACCAAAGTAGTGAATAACACAATACAGACTTTTATAAAACTGGAAATACTCTGTTTCATCTCATACTCCCGCTGTTAATCTTCGATTTCAAATGTAATTTTATTCTGCACGCCGGGGACTTCAATGGCGACACCATCGATTACCCTCGGTTTGTATTTGAATTTTCCTGCTGCCTGGAGTGCTGCCCTATTAAAAACATTCGCTGGCTTTGCCTCAACAATCTTGGCATCTTTCGTTGTGCCTGTCCGGGTAACGGTAAACTCCACAATAACATACCCCTCTATACCCCGGGATAAGGCGCTGTTAGGGTAGATTGGTCGGACCTTTACAATCGGCAGGTACTCACCGTCATTTGACATCTGAAATCCTGAATTATCCATATTAATCGCCGTATTGATGGCAACTGCTGTCACAGCAATGGAATCTGCGCTAGCGTCTAGATTAGCCAGCTGCGGCGGTGGGGGTTCTGGCGGTGGTTCATCCGGTGGTGGTGGTTTTTTAGGCGGTGGCTTTGGCGTTATAACCTCAGCTTCAGGGACACGGACAAACTCCAGTAATCGTCCTGCCTCATCTTCATCCAGAGAATGGTCTGCGTTGGCAATCAAGAATTGCATAACATAGAACAAGGTAAAGACTACGGCCCCAGCTGCTAGAAAACTAACTGTATACCGTCCAATTAATTGTCCCATTGTTTAACCCCCCTCTTCTGTCGTTATTTCACTGCCGCTAGGGCAATATTATATACCCCTGCCGAACGACTGGCATCCATCACCAGCACCAGCATCTCATTGGTTGACTGTTTATCCGCTTGAATTACCACTGAACCCTGGGGGTTCTCTGCGTGTAACCGTTCGATATTTGGTCGTACGGCACGCGGGTCAATGCGACGTCGCTCGATCCAGATATTATCACTCGAATCAATGGCAATGAGTATGTTTGCCTTTTTTACCGTTTCAGCTGTTGGTGCATCGGGTTTGTTAACATCGATGCCTGTTTCCTTAACGAAGGTTGCGGTAACGATAAAGAATATCAGCATGATAAATACAATGTCGATCAATGGGGTAATATTGATTTCTGATTCTTCTTCTGCTGCAGATTGTGTGATTTTACGCATGTGGTGTCACCTATTTCTATCTATATGGTTAAGCTTAGTAAATCATTAGCAATAATACAAAAGATTAATGATCCATGGTCATGTGTTCGCCGAGTAACTGCACTTCATTCTGGGCCTTTTTCACCAGCCAATAGCTGATAAAAAGCCCCGAAAGTGCTGCTACCATGCCACACATCGTTGGTACGGTAGCTTTAGAGACACCATCTGCCATAGCACGGGCATTACCCGTCCCCAAAATGGCCATAATCTCAAATACGCCTACCATCCCCGTCACCGTACCCAAAAGCCCCATTAATGGAGCCAAAGCGACACTGGCTTGAATCAATCCCAGGAAACGATTGGAGGTCAATCTAACTTCGGAGATCATTGCCTCACGGATGCGGTGGGCCTTCCAGGATTTTCTTTCAGGCCTGGCATTCCAGGCATCAATTGTATTTTTCACAACCGTCTTGTGATTAAAAGAGAAATACAACAACCGTTCAATGATCATCACCCACATAAATATCATTAGAAAGCCTATGAGAAAAAGGACATCTCCGCCCAGTTCCAAGAAATCACGGATTGCCTCCCACATGTTAATGAAGCCCTGTTCCGCTCCAACCACAGAGGTTAATGCCCTCATTAAGTCAAAAATGATATCAACCATTACAGTCTTCCTAGTGTTAGGTTATTGCGCGGATTTCTTTTCAGAGTACTCGGCCACCATACCTGTTGCCTGCTCTTCCAGGATTTCAACCAGTGCTTTACTACGTCCAGCCACCAACGTATGTAGCAACACCATTGGAATTGCAACAACAAGACCCAATACAGTCGTAATCAAGGCCTGAGAGATACCACCTGCCATCATCTTCGGATCACCCGCACCAAACAGAGTAATCGCCTGGAAGGTAATGATCATGCCTGTCACCGTCCCCAGTAATCCCATTAAAGGTGCGACCACGCCTATAACCTTAATCATCATATTAAAGCGCTGTAGTTTTGGCGTTTCCTTAAGTACCGCCTCGCCCAGTCTTAATTCAAGCGACTCCAGATCAACG
The DNA here is from genome assembly GCA_051275005.1 of Gammaproteobacteria bacterium. Lineage (GTDB taxonomy): Bacteria > Pseudomonadota > Gammaproteobacteria > Eutrophobiales > Eutrophobiaceae > Eutrophobius. The sequence goes on from JBNMOP010000025.1 coordinate 11,097, forward strand.
CCTTTAGCATTCTGATAAACACTCAATACCCGGCCAAGGGGATTTTTATTGCTGGCTTTACCTGGATTGCGTCTTTGAGCCCCCACCTGGGCACTGACAATCATCAACTGAATCAAACGCAGGATGGCGATAATTGCACCGATAAGTCCAAGACCGATAATGATATATCCCACCGTACCACCCTGGTCGATACGCTCACGCAGGTTGGGGGATTGCACCAACATCCCCAACAATTGACCGCGGCTAGGGTCCATACCAAAACCCACAACACCCGAATTTGCCGATTCTGTATTGGCGACAGTATCCAGGTAGCGCGCTTGAGGTTGTCTTTGCAACTCGACCACAGCACCGGTACCACCACTGGCGGGGTCATTATATGAAAGATATTTACCACCAGCGATGATATTAAATACGCCGATCCTGGTAACTTCCTGTGTGCTTGGGTCACCATTCGCGGTCACGACTGAGGTAGTGAATTTCTTCAGTTTACCCTGTTCGGTCATTTCCCTCTGTAGCTCGAACCATAACTGTTCGATCTCCTCCAGTGAGGCCAGTTCGGTGGTGGAACCCATCTTTTCGGCTAGACTAGTTAGGAATGCACTACGTTCAGGATATTCAATATTGGTGAGTGAACCTTCAAAATTACCCCTGGCATCACCGGCTGCCTGTTGTAGCACACCAAATAATTCCTTAAGAGATCCCATACGAGCTTCCAGTTGCAATCGAAGTTCAGCAAGTGAACCCTCATTTGCCTCAAATTCCCCTTCCATTCTTGCACTATCTGCTTCCAGTGCAGTTCGTTCCCTGTTGGCGTCCTGCAGTAGCTGCTGCTGTCTACCCTTGTTCTGAATAAACTGCTGCTCTCTGGCCTTATTTTGCGTGTTTTCTTTAAACGTTCCATCTTTTACTGATGTTAAAAGATCATCCAGATTTGCAAGTGAGCCCTGGGCAGATACATTCATGCCTGCAAGACATAGTATTAATAATAGTTGTGAAATAATTAAGCGCTTCATTATTTAATCTCCGTTGCAACGAGGGGAATAACGATCATGTCCGGTGCGATTTGTTCACGGGCAATCTGTAATCCCTTAGCTATATAGTTCCTAAAGGCCTCATCCTCTATGTTGACCCAACTACGAGTGGTTTGGTCCCAGACGCCATTAGTCTGGCGATCCGACGTCTGGTAAATAAGTGCAATTCGGCCTACCTTGAGGAAACTCACCTCCCGGTCTACACCATCAAGGTTAAGGGCACCACTGTAAGATTCAATAGTACGTCCGTAATCTCCCTCAATATTATAGGCATCAAGCACAGCACGAAATTTCTCAGCAGTTGCAAAATCTGCACTTTCTACCGCGGCGCGTAATTTTGATATCCGCTCATTACGTTCATCCAACAAAAATGGCACGTCTGCTTGAATAAATGAATTCAATGATTCCAACATTTTAATCATTGTTGGTGTGATTTGGCGTTCAATAATGGCCACGTCATCAATGGACTGACGTAACTTACCCATATCAGATACCTGGGCATCCAGCTGCCTTTGCAGCAGTGAATTATAGACCTTAAGACCATCAATGACTTTAAGTTGTCTTTTATACTCAGAGATCAACTTATCAGTTTCACCTTGGGTTCCATCAATACGACCCTGAGAAGCCGCAGCCCCCTCGGTTCGCTGTACACCGGCATCTACTATTGGATCAATTTGACCCTGTGCCATTACGTTAATTGTTAATGCTGTCAGTGACAGTAACAAACAACTCTTCATGATATGCTTGGTAATATTTAAAGTTTCCATCAGTAGTATCAACCTCCACCCACACGTTTAAATTACAAATATCTAGAAAACACTAACTAACGATAATGTTTCATTGTCTCGTCAGAAATAATTTTCTGTTTATATAAATGATGTTACAAATTAGAAGCTGGTTATTTTCAGTATCTATTAGACTAAGCTACTGGTATTCCCCTTTATTCTTACTAATGTTCAGAATTAAATTACTTATAATTCCAAACACATAATCCTTACAAATATATTTTATTATAGCAACCCGATTTTTCTGATCAGTAAATCATAAAATCAGTAGATAAAGATATAGCTAATCCCCGCAGTCGGGCATTCTACGTGCAGATTCTCACAAGTGCAATCAGCCAATTTCATTTAACACGACAGATAAAAATATACCAGCAGGTAATAGAAATTTTTCTACTATTTATTAACAAATATCTATGTTGCGGTGCAGTATAATTCTTTGCCAGTCCTGTCTTTGTAAATGGATTTAATTGATTCAGAAGTAATTAAAAACTGATATGCGTGGAGAACTTTTATAATATATCTTAATAACTTATATGAGGTTAATGATATGAAAAATCAATTTGAAGAAACACTCTATGATGCGCACGGTCAAAGATTTAGCATAGAGGAAGTCTATTTTGAGCATAAGTCTGCGCACCAACACATAATAATATTTCATAATTCAAAATTTGGCAGGGTCATGGCATTGGATGGTGTAATCCAAACCACTGAAAAGGACGAATTTATATACCATGAAATGTTGACCCACATACCTATCCTGGCACATGGAAAGGTTAATAACGTCCTGATTATTGGCGGTGGTGACGGCGGGATGTTACGAGAGGTATTAAGACATAACACTATTAAAAGCGTAACTATGATTGAAATTGATAAGGCAGTGGTAGATATGTGTATTAAGTATTTACCCAAACATTCGCTAGGTGCTTTTGAAGATAAGAGGTTAAATCTGGTGATTGATGACGGTGCTAATTTTGTTAAACAATCTAGTGAAAAATTTGATGTGATTATTGTCGATTCTACGGATCCAATAGGACCTGGGGAAGTTTTATTCCAGAATGAGTTTTATAAAAACTGTAAAAATATTCTCAACAATAACGGTATTATTGTTACTCAAAATGGTGTCCCTTTCATGCAACCTGATGAGGTTAGAAACACAGAAAAATTCTTTTCACAGATTTTTAATGACAATTCATTTTATGTTGCGCCAGTACCAACCTATATTGGTGGATATATGGCATTTGGTTGGGGCACTGACAATATATCATGTAGACAACTTTCTATTGAAACATTACAACAACGCTTTAGCTCGGCAGGATTCAAAACTCGATATTATAATCCAGAAATACACTTGGCTAGTTTTGCACTTCCTCAATATGTAATTGATATCATAGCCTCAAACCCGGGAAATTAACCTATGGAGATATCCTTGCCTGCTAAAAGTTATGACTGGGAGAACCTGGTCAAACAATACGGCTCTCCTTTATTAATATTGGATTGTAATACGTTACGAAATCAATATCGTCGACTAAAAAATTCTCTTCCTACGGTAGACCTGTATTTTGCAATTAAGTCTTTACCAAATGATACTGTAATTAATGTTTTACACAAAGAAGGATGTCATTTTGATATTGCAACTCAGGGCGAAGTATTACTGTTGGAAGAAAATCATGTCCCTGCAAAGAAAACAATACATACGCATCCAATTAAACGTGATATTGACATACGATCCACGCTTCGATTTGGCTGCACGACATTTGTCGTCGATAACGAATTCGAACTTGATAAATTTGTGCGCTACAAGGAACGGGTTGGATTATTATTACGTCTGAGCTTTCCTAATCCCAATGCGGTCGTTAATTTATCAAAAAAATTTGGTCTTTCAGTAGATCAAGCACCTTCATTTATTAATCGGGCGGAAAAACTTGGAATCCATATTAAGGGGATCAGTTTTCACGTAGGTTCGCAATCAAAGATCTATCAATCACACGTAGATGCAATAACAAAATGCATGGAAATAATAGAAGCTAATAGACAAACCCATGAGGTCCCGATGAGCATTCTCGATATTGGTGGCGGCTTCCCTATCAATTATGATGGCACCGATATAGACATTGAAGAATTTTGCAAACCAATAAATGACATAATTGAGACGCTACCTAAAAATATAAAAGTAATAGCTGAACCCGGGCGATATATATCAGGACCCGCCATGACCTGCATCACCTCTGTTATTGGCAAGGCAAATCGAGATGGAATTCCCTGGTACTATCTTGATGATGGCGTATATAACTCATTTAGCGGTCAAATCTTTGACCATGCAATTTATCCTATTAGTTCAGTACGTAAAGGTGAACCCAGAACCAGTGTCCTGGCAGGGCCAACCTGCGACAGTATTGATGTAATTTCAGAGAATATTGAATTACCGGATTTAGATATTGGTGACTTGCTTGTAGCGCCGATGATGGGGGCTTACACCAGCGCAACAGCGACAGAATTTAATTCATTGCCCAGGGCACACATAATTGCTGTAAATGTCGATGAATCTCCAGACACAAGTATTGTCCAACTCGTTTAATTACTATTAAAACGGTTCCAGGAGATGGATGAAGAACTACAGGTTAGATCAGTGCTTAAGCAATATGGTATTGATAATTATCAATCAGAACAGATCCTCAGCGGATTGATTAATCGAACCTGGCTTATTACACGTCAACAATCTCAATTTATTTTACAGCGAGTCAATCCAATTTTTCCTGTTGAAATCCATCATGACATTGAGGCAATTACCTCTCAATTATCAAAGGCAGGAACATTAACACCGAGACTCATTGCAACAAAAGTTGGCAAATTATTCTATGAAAATAATAACGATGTATGGCGCCTTTATAGTTACCTGGAAGGTGTTACTTATAATAACATCACTCATCCAAAAATAGCATATGAGGCAGGTTCACTGCTTGGTATTTTTCATCGTGCCCTGGAGGACACGGACTACCAATTTACTAGTAGCCGCCCTGGTGTCCATGATACCAGTTTACATTTAAGAAACCTGAAAACAGCATTGGCAAATAAACAGGAACATTCACATTTTAAGAATATTTTGCCTCTCGCAACCGAGATTCTGCAGTACGCTAGTCAATTACCTGAATTACCCAAGACTGATACCAGAATGGTCCACGGTGATCCAAAAATTAATAATTTTTTATTTGATAAAATTACTGGCAATGGTATCTGCCTATTGGACTTCGATACATTTAGTGATATGCAACTGCCGTTGGAATTGGGTGATGCCATGCGCTCCTGGTGTAATCCTGAAGGTGAGGATACTGCTGAGACCTCATTCTCACTTGAAATTTTATCTGCTGGATTAGAAGGGTATGCAATGAAGTCTGGTAATTTACTTAGTGTGGATGAATGGAATGCCATCGTTCCAGCAACCCAGATAATATATATTGAACTCGCGGCACGTTTTTGCGCTGACGCTCTAAATGAAAATTATTTTTCCTGGGATCCCAAGTCCTTTTCCAGTCATAGTGAGCACAGTCATATTCGGGCATTAAGTCAGCTTACAGCTTATAAATCTTTGATTGAAAATTTAACGGAATCAAACCAGATAGTGACAAGAATTTTTAGCTAGACAGGTATACAGTCACTTCATAGTCAACCATTGAAGAAGAATATCCCTGGTTAGTTTACCGCTAAGCCCGATGCGACTCGAATTAGCATCATAAAAATAATTCCTCGGCAGTTCTCCGAACCACTCCGGGTCGATACTGTATCTCAATCGTTCAATATTTGGATCAGCGAATAACCAGGAATCGACTTCAGTTAAACTGTGTTTAGAAAGTATGGCATCAATTTCCTGTTGCTTGCCGATATTATCTGTTCCCACCAGTACAAGATTCAAATCTGGGTGTGATTGTTTCAGCATGCCAAGGGTCTCTAATTCTTCATGGCAGGGAAAACAATTGATTTCCCAAATTACTAATAAGAAGGGTTCACCGGCATATTGGCTTTCAATCTGGTCAAGACTATCTGTGAGAAAGCCAACATGGTCAGCATGCGCTGAAAGTGACAAAACATACATTAATGAAATTAACATCCGATGTAGTATCTTCATTATAAATTCACCTGCAGATGATCTGTTAATGGGATAATCCGAAGACCCTCTTTACTGGTGTGCCAACTCAACCATACCTGTTCCTCAGAGGTTATCAAAAGTGGATGATCTGAGGCATCATCTGTTGAGGAAACAGTCTTAGCTACTGACCAGGTTTCCCCTGAATCCATGGATTGAATTGACATAATGTTTGTTTTTTCACCATCAAATTGTTTCCACACTAGGAATAATTTTTCACTAATCCGGGAGATAGATGGATGACTTGACCCCGTGGTTGCAACGCTCTGAATATCCCTCATTGTTTCTGTCAAGGGATTATAACGGCCATAGTAAATACCTTTTCGAGCCTCACCAAGGGTAAACCATGTCACATGGTACATATCATTCTCACCATTCACCATCGCCGGACCATGGTGCGGACATGCCTCAATTTGCCAATTATCTTTGGTAGCCCTCTGCGCTGGAATGACAATATCTTCTAATCCGAGCACAGCAAATCCATGGTCACGGATATTGTCACCAAAGATGTGTCGCCAGAAGGCCGCAACATCACCGCTGAGTGTCTCACTCATAGCAATGCGGCAACATTCACAACTGTAATCAGCCACCTTGCGGTTTTTGACAAAAGTAAGCCCATTGTCTTTTGATACTGTGTAATACAATGCCGCACCATTGTATTCCACACCACGGTCCAGAGTGGCCACCTGGTCTCGTTTGTCCAACCATGAAATATAAATATTGCCTTTGCTATCGACAAACAAGGTTTCAAAACGATGGCTGGTTAGAATCTCGTCGTCATTCACGGTGTGGACATCTTCAAAGTTCTTACCACCGTTTAGTGAACGGCTAAATCGGATATCACCATAAAACGGTCCGTCCCTGACAACCGTCCAGGACACATAGATCTCCCCATTCCTACCAAAGGCAATCTTGGCTCGATTTTCTCCGTTGGTGTAAATCTCTTCGGGTCTGGAATTTACTTTTACAGGGTCGCTATAATGAACGCCTAAATCATCAGAATTTACGACATATACAAATTCACCGGTCACATAGGCCGCCCACATGCGTCCATTACTATCCATGGCAGTTGTCGGTGTTCGACCGCAATGCACCGACACTGCCGGGGTAAAATCGCAAGCATGAGTTTGATGATTCATGCTCGCCATTCCAACTGGTAATTCGTTACTTTGATGAGCACATCCGGATGTAAATATGAAAAAACCTGCTACAAACATCATTCCCACAGAGTGTTTCATGCGAACATCATTGTTGGAGTTATTTTTCATGACTATTCTCCTCAAAAATCCAGCGCCGCTTCAATGAAGGCAGTCCTTTGTGGATAGGGATGATTAACATAGGCAATCTCGTTAAAGACATTGTCCAATGCCAAGCTAATACGGACACGTTCATTAATACGATAGTTGGTCTTCAAATTTACAAACATATACTTATCCATCACACCATAAACTTGAGAAGCAACGTCGGTATTATCTAATTGCTGGAATCCCCTGGAAGCAAAACGGATACCACCACCGAAGTCCCAATCATCAGTAATGTGATAGGTGAGCACCAGGTTCCCGCGCCACGTGGGCAACCGCGGAAAATCATTACCTTCAATGGAGGGATTCAGAATATTCCGGGTGATTTTTGAATCCATCAGGGTAAGGTTAAAACGTGCGTCCAGTTTACCGTCCAATAGATGTCTCTGGGTATATATCATCTCTGCGGCCTTAGACGTAACCTCGTCCACCGGCAGGAATGTCCTGATGAGGACATTATCTACGGTACCGTTCTGGCTGAAAATCGCATTTTCTACAGTCTCATATATTAAATTCAGCCGCATATAACCATTGCCGTCCTCGATGCTGCGTTCAAACATGAGATTATGATGTAGTCCATCTTCAGGTTTCAGGCTTACATCCGCCAGAGCAGTGCCTACAGTATTACTCTCATAGGCAAATAACTCCTCAACAATGGGGAAACGATAGGCCTTGGCGATAGAATATCTAAATAACCAATCATTACCGGGTGTATAGCCAATAGAAAATTTTGGCGAGAATTTATTTTCCGAACGATTGGTGTGATCCTGAAGATCATTGATCCTGAAGTTATGTAGAAACCCATTCTTACTCTGCCAGATCTCTTGACGTCCTCCAACGACGACATCCCACTGCTCATGAATATCCCAACCTAACTGGGCAAATAACGAATGTATCTCGGTCTTACCACCACTGGAATTTCGTTTTATTCCAAATAATCCTCGCAGGTAATTGTCGGAATCATAATCGGTGAGGTTCATACTGTAAGTTGCAAACTGGTAACCTATAACTAACTCAAGGTCTCCACGTCCGAGAAATTCACCTGTCTCTAATTTGATGTCAGCAGTTTTCCAACCGGTATTATCATAATCCCTAACACGGCCCGCTGTTGTATAGGTAGGGTCATCCGGATGCTGTAGGGAACCAAGCCTTTGATCCTTCAACATTTCGTAATAACTAAGATTCAATTCCAACCACCAGGACTCTGTAATTGGACCTTGCAATCTACCTGCCAGTAACAGATTTTGTCTGAACGATAAATCTTCGGTCAGACGACTTCTATTGATATTAAATCTGACACCGTCCTGGACAAAATTACCGTTCCATACCGTATCACCGGTAGTAGTTGATAACAGATAATTATTTACGGCATCGCGAATCGTGTCTCTATCTTCATAGGCGATATTGACCAGTCCAAACCACTCACCAAAGTCGTAACCCATCTTTACCTTGAACTGATCTGTGTTCGCTGCCTGCACCCCTGTATCTGCATAGTTGATGACCTGTGACCTGGTTGCATCGAGCCCTGGGATGCCACCACTTACCTCTTCCTCTGTACCGTCCGGGGTTTGTTCAGATGAAAACCTGAAATCCATGGGTTGGCTAATATTCTCAAGATGGATCCATGAAGTGTATAAGCTAAAATTCCCGAATTTATCGCCGTAGGATCCGAACAACCTGCCACCATTGAGAGTGTCGTTAAAACCCAATTCCTTATAATCTTGCAGGAACATGGATCCTTCGAAATGAAACGATCTATCCGTAGGGATCTTGGTTTCCATATTGATTACACCTCCCATAGCATTCCCGCCATACTCAGCTGAGAAAGGACCAGAGATCACTTCTATAGACCCGACTTCATTGCCACCTACCAACGCCCACCGGGGTGACCCATTAAATGCAGTCTGCAAAAAATAATGCAAAGGCACACCATCCGCATACACTGAGGATCGCGCTGTCTGAAACATATTGGCAGTGCGCATACCCATGGTGCCATTGGGATCACCAATATAACGTTGGCGAATAATAAGACTGGGTTCATATTTGACGAGGTCTTCCGTAGTCATGGCATTGATACTTACCAGGTCCTCCGCGGTTAGGATTACAGTGGAGCTGCTACGATGTGATTCATCCACAGGTCTGCCCTGTCCCCAGACTACGATCTCCTCCATGGGCCCGCTATTTTGTGCAAAAACTACATTAGTTACCAATGCACCTATTATTACTATCAGCATCCTGGCCATGAAATTGGATACCTTATACATACTCAACCTCCGACTATACAAACATTAGATATACCCACGCACTAAGCGTCAGGCATATCGTTAAAACTTAATCGATCTCTAAAACTAGATATGTTGGAAGGTTGGAGGTGCCCGGGGTTGTTGTGGGCTTAGAAAAGATATACGGTCAAAAAAAACAATGTTCGGGAACAGATAAATATCTGAGCCTAGTTGCAACAAGTTATCAATATTTATAACTACAGTCTGAACAAATGTTGAACTCGTAGACCAGAGTTCACAACTTGTACCTGATAGGTAGTATTCGGATTCGTGTTGATGTTGATTTGTATCAATGCCCTTATGCATTGCGTGAGGGTCATCAAAGTTGTCGGGCTGATCACTATTAGCCCAGCCACCACAAAGTATAATGGTAATCCCCAGGGGATTATCGTCATTAAAATCCAGCATAAATCCAGGCGCTACCAGGGAACGCATGGCGATGACCATAGCGAGCAACCAAAATATGACCCTATATCTATTTACTTTACGTAATTTCCACATAATTACAATATTAGGTTTTTAATTCCAAATAACAATGATACGCTAATTTAGTCCTGTCTTTTTCACTTTTGTTCCAAATTTCAACGCTATATAACTATTTTTTAACATCCATGAAAAATATATCAACCAAACGAGAATTATATTATTAATATATCTGTCTTCATTTTAAATTAATTACGAATAACTAATAGTGAAAATATGAAGACTACAAACGATTGGAAATTTGACTCCAACGAAACATCAATTGACAGATCTATGACACCAACGCTTATACACTTCCTGCTCTATTTATCATTATTTAATTTATTCATAATGGTGGCTGCCCCACTATGTAGATTGTATCTTGATATAAATGGATTGATCACATTTAGAGTCATGTTATTTGCTATGTTAACAGGTCTATTCTTCGCCATAGTTACATTGTTTGTTGTTATATTTTCGATGATTAAGGGAACCACACTGAATGGAAAATATTGTTTAGTGATAATGCTACTAGGATTCTTTCCTTTTGTCGTTGCAGTCCTCAGCATTGGTATCGACTCGCTACGACGACCTCTAATTCATGATATCTCCACAGATACTACAAACCCGCCGAATTTTCAGGAGGTGAGAAACTTACGTACACCTGAACATAATTCTCCAGAATATATCGGATCTACTTTAGCCGGCATTCAACAAAATGCCTACCCTCAAATCAAACCAGTCATCACCTCTCTTAACCGTGCTGATGCACTGGTTGAAGCTACCCAGGTAGTTAAAGATTTACAATGGGAGTTTATAAACATTGACTATGATAATGGAATTATCGAAGCTTATGATACATCGCAATTATTCGGTTTCGTTGATGACATCATCATACGTGTAAGAGAGGAAAATCAGGGCGCTCGTATCGATATACGTTCTGCATCCCGTGTAGGGAAAGGGGATCTGGGTAAAAATGCAGAACGCATAAAACAATTTATCAATACATTCAGAGACTGATGACAAAAAAACTATTTATAACTGATTACCTGAGTTACTTGCATTTCCAATTTTGAAGTTTGGCATGAGTACATTTAAAAAATTCACACAAATATTAATAACGGCAACTACTCTGCTCGCGGGCATGGAGCTCGAATCAAGTCCCGGTGATGGATTGATAATCACAGGTTCAATTGTAAATTTAAGAGCTGAACCTTCGATGCAAGGAAAAATACTGTTAAAACTTTCCAGAGACAAAGAAGTCATCGAAATTAGTCGATATCAGGAATGGATAGAGGTTGCTACAAAACGTGAGGACTTTGATACCGGCTGGATACACAAATCATTACTCGATTCATTGGACGGTACATTAGAGGAGTTAAATACGGACGTAGTGAAATTTAATGATTTTAAACCAGTATATGAAGATTTAATCCAGAATTTCATATCTGCAAAAGGGATTAACCCATTTTCCAAAACAGAGCACAGAGGCGGTGGCAATATTTCTATGGTTGCGACTAATGACTGGTTCACCTTCTCTCAGCCTGAAAGAGAAAAACTGTTATCCGAGATTTTTAATCTTTGGCGACAGCGAGTGGAGATAGGATTGTCGGTAATGGTGGAAGTGGTTGATAATAATAATGAACAACATATGGTGATGTTCAGATAAATATGGTTTTTTTCAAAGAAACTTCCTCAGTGGCATTGATTGGACTAAACTAATAAAGAGATAAATACGCTTAAACAGGAGTGGGTGAAAAACGATGAAAAAGATAATCTTGATAAATGTAACGTTTTTTTTATTTAATCTGATATCCATAACGATCCAGGCAGATCAACCTCCCCCACAATTTTTACAATTCTCCCCCAGTGCAACCATGGGGGCGCTTTATATGCCTGACCCGGACAAATTTCCCAATCCTCATGTCGCCACTCTGGCTATGCATAGGGATAGTAATTATATGTCTCACATCTCAACACGCGAGATGCCTCCCAGGGGTATTGTTGCCCTGGGCATGAACCCAAGATGTCAAAATAATGAATCGCTCTGTACACCCTGGGAAAATAACTCCCTTGATGTGAAACAGGGCGTTGAGTATTTGAGAAATATTCCCGGCATTACTACGGTGATTCTCATTGGACATAGCGGTGGCGGCCCTACCATGGCCTTCTACCAGGCCATAGCGGAAAACGGTAATGCGCTGTGCAAGGCACCTGAAAGACTTGTTAAGTGCCCAGATAACATCAGGGACCTGCCACCTGCCGATGGAATTATATTCTGGGACGCCCATCTGGGTAATGGTATCAACGCTGTCAGAAGTCTAAATCCTGCTGTATTCAATGACGATGAAATCATGAGTACCAATGCAGCCCCCAAGCTAAATCTGCAATTGGACCCGTTCAGTAAAGAAAATGGCTATAACCCTGACGGTGATTCTGAGTATTCGGATGAATTCAAGGAGAGTTATTTAGCGGCCCAATCTGAACGCATGAATAGATTGATTGATATTGCACTTGAAAAAATGGATCAAATTGAAGCGGGAACATATAAAAATCCAGATGATGACGCCTTTATCATTCCCAGAGCAGATATCTCCCGTCTCATGCGGCTGGACAGATCTATCGACCACAGTACCCTTAAACCTCATAAAGAGATCAAAGATGATGGGACCATTGTCGATTGTTGCCTAGTAGAGAGTGTTCGACCTATCGACATTGATCCTGCAGGAAACGAAGAGTTCTGGGAAGGCACACGGTTTTTAAGCATACGATCTTTCCTGAGTGTCAGGGCAATCCGCTCAAAGAATTCCATGACCGATATTGATTATTGCTCCAGTAATAATTCAACACTATGTATGGTTCAACATATCTCCGTTCCAGTTTTAGTAAGCGCCATGACTGGCCATTATTTTGTCAGGAACAGTGAAATGATCTATGACTTTACCGCAAGTAAAGACAAGGATTTTATCGGTGTTGAGGGCGCTACCCATGGAGGCAATCCATGTATCGCTTGTATGCCTTCAGGACAGTCATATGATGGTCGCTACGATAATGCCGTTAAAAATGATTTTGACTACCTGGCAAAATGGATTAATGCCCGCTTTTAATGATTGATGTTGTGTTGGTTGTTAGCATAAGTTAAACCAGAGGTCATCCGACCTCTGGTTTTTTCATCAGTTTTATATGGATACGAATATGGAAATGAATATATCTAATTCAATCAAGATCTTGTTGATTCTATCTCTTAACTTTTTTACTACACATCTGATAGCAGAGCCCCTGCCCCCAGAATTTATTCAATTCACTCCCAGCGCTACTATGGGGGCATTGTATTACCCGGATCCGGATATTTATCCTAATCCACACATTGCTACACTCAACATGCACCGGACTGCGAACCGTTTGTCTCATATTTCCATGGAAGAAATGGCCAAACGAGGCTTTGTCATACTGGGAATGAATCCTCGTTGCCAAAATAACGAATCTCGGTGCATCCCCTGGGAAAATAATGCCCTGGATGTTAAGCAGGGAATCGAATACCTCAGAAATCTACCGGGGATCACCAAAGTTGTCTTACTAGGTGGTAGCGGCGGTGGACCAACAATGAGTTTCTACCAGGCCGTTGCAGAGAACGGCAAAGATTTCTGTCAACAGCCTCAAAAACTCGTGAAATGCTCGGATGAACTGGCAAACTTGCCCCGTGCCGACGGGATTATTTTTCGTGATGCACATTTGGGCAACGGAGCCAATGCCCTACGTAGTCTGAACCCCGCAGTATTGAATGATGACGAAATTATGAATTCTAATGCCGCACCCAAACTGGATCCAAGGTTGGATCCATTCAATATTGATAATGGATATAACCCAAATGGCGTGTCATCTTATGCCGACGATTTCAAAGAAACCTATTTCAGGGCACAGTCAAATCGTATGAATCGACTGATTGATATTGCCATGGGGCGTATGCAACAGATTGAAGCCGGTACATATAAATATCCTGATGATGACGCCTTTGTTATACCTAATGGCGATGGCACACGGTTAATGCGTCTTGATCTTAGTATCGACCACAGCACACTAAAACCAAGAAAATTTTTAAGAAATGATGGAACAATAGAAGATTGTTGTATTGTTTCAAGTGTTCGACCCGTAGATTTGAAACCCGAAAATAATGAGTCATTCTGGTCTGGGACTCGTATGCTTACATTACGATCCTTTCTCAGTACTCGCGCTATTCGATCCACACAGGCCATGACTGAGATTGACTATTGTTCAAGCAATAACTCCACAGCATGCAACGTACAGAAGATTTCTATACCAGTGCTAATTACCGCTATGGGAGGACACTACTTTATCCGCAATAGTGAAATTTATTATGAAATGGCTAACAGTAAAGATAAAGATTTCATTGTACTAGAAGGAGCGGTACACGGTATCACTCCTTGTAAGGCGTGTGTACCTGGCGAATACGATGGGCGTTATGATAATTCTGTGAGAAATTATTATGACTATGTTGCTAAATGGATTAATGAAAGATTCTAGTATGAGGATATCTACGGCTTAACAATATAATAATTCCCAAAGGGAGAAATTACATGGTCACAAACTTTACCAGACCTGCCATTTTTACAATACTATTAATAGTGGTGTTCAACAGTGTCCAAGCAGCACCACCACAATATATTCAGTTTAAACCCTCAGCGACTAAAGGTGCACTCTACCTTCCGGATCCGGTGCAATTTCCAGATGCCCATATTGCAGTCATTCTTATGCATCGCGATTCAAATTTTCTCTCGCACATTGCCACCAGAGAAATGTCGAAACGGGGCTTAGTGGTACTGGCAATGAATCCCCGCTGTGATAACAACGAGGCCATGTGCGCGCCCTGGGAAAACAACGCCCTGGACGTCAAACAGGGCATGGAATATCTCCGCAAGCTGCCGGGTATAACACAGGTCGTTTTATTTGGTCATAGTGGCGGTGGACCAACCATGAGCTTTTACCAAGCCGTTGCAGAAGCCGGAGTATCCTTCTGCCAGCAACCACAAAAGTTAATGAAATGTTCCGATAGCCTGGCCGGACTTCCACTTGCTGATGCTGTGATCTTATGGGACTCGCATCCCGGCAACGGCGTAAATGCAGTCAGAAGCATTAACCCTGCGGTAACCAATGATATTGACATAATCGATAAAAACGCAACGCCGAAGATTGACAACAGCCTGGATCCATTCAACGAAAAAAACGGATATAACCCGGATGGCGAATCGCACTATTCCAACACCTTCAAGGAAAAATATTTCAAGGCTCAGTCTGCTCGCATGAATGGTTTGATTGATATCGCTCAGGCTAAATTGAAACAAATTGATGCCGGTACATATGGCTATCCTGATGACGATGTGTTTATTGTTCCCCGGGGGAATGCCAGCCGACTGTATAGTATGGATCTAAGTATCGAAAATTCCTCAACCAAACCGGCAATGTTACTGAAAAATGATGGCAGTATAGTGGATTGTTGTATCGTCAACAGCGTTCGGGTAGCGGGTCAGTCACCTGAGAGCAACAAAAAATTCTGGGGAGGGACTATGTTTCTAAGCTTGAAATCATTCTTGAGCGTACGATCAATTCGATCATCAAATTCAATTTATGGCATAGACTGGTGTTCAAGTAATAACTCTGCACCTTGTAGCCTGCAAAAAGTTTCCGTACCGTTACTCGTAGTCGCTATGGGAGGCTATTTTTTTATCCATGATGGTGAAATAATCTATGATATGGCAACCAGCAAAGACAAAGAGTTTATCGTCGTTGAAGGCGCAACCCATGGAGGCACTCCCTGTAAAATCTGCATGCCCGCTGGACAGCCATACGATGGAAGGTATGATAATGCCGTAAAGAATAATTTTGATTATATGGCAAAATGGATTTCTGATAGATTTTAATTTATTGTGGTTAACAAGAAGTTTCTAATAATAAAAGACGTCCAACAACACATGGTAATAAATATACTAGGAGGGGGTAATATGAAAGTAACAAATGCAATATCAGTTTTAATACTATCGACATTTTTTTTTGCAATCCCAGCAACTGCACAGGAAAATCCACTAGGTTTTTTTCTCACCAGCAATGGTCCCGGAAATGGGGCTAATTTAGGTGGTCTAGCAGGTGCCGATGCACATTGCGAGATGCTGGCGGAAAAAGTAGGAGCGGGAGATCGTGAATGGCGCGCTTACCTGAGCACACAAGGTGCTAACGCTATAAATGCACGCGACCGCATAGGCAGTGGACCATGGTATAACGCAAACGGTAGATTAGTAGGCAGAGATATCAATGAATTACACAGCTATGGGACAAGAATTAGTATGCGCGAGGCGGTGGCCGAGAATGGGGCAATTGTTCCAGGCGGAGGTTATGCGCCCAACCGGCACGACATCCTCACCGGTTCTAAGCCCGATGGTACCGCCTTTCCAGCAGGTGATGACATGACCTGTAATAATTGGACCAGCAGTACAAAAGGCACGGCAATGATGGGGCATCATGACCGGGCGGCCTGGAATTCAGCACATCCTTCCAGGGGATCTGATGGGGGTTGCAGTCAGAATGACTTGAGAGGCACTGGCGGTGATGGTTTGTTTTACTGTTTCGCCGCAGATTAGTTAAACTATTCCATATATTAGCCCTCGATATATATTTATATCGGGGGCTTTTTTTAGCAAATTAATTTTGACAGGATTAACAAGATTTATATGATTTTATCTAGGAGATCTTTTAGTAACAGTTAAGATGTAAATTGAGTTGCTTAAAAGAATTGTAAGACTTATTTAAATCTAAATTTTATCTTGTTAATCTTGTAAATCCTGTCCAATAATTTTCAAACAGTATTTACCGGGACTTTAGACGTTCAATCAACGCCGGCATGACTGTGTGAAATGCCGCATCAGGCGAATCACTGCAGCGCCGATACAAAAAATATAACATCCCGCCTATACTGGCCCGTACACTTACATCATCACCATTATTTTCATGCAGGTTATAAGCACTAAGATAGCCCTGTAACCATGTTATATATATTAAGGAGGTATAGGTTGCTTCATGGTGTGGCCCTTCATCACCTACGTCATGATCATCCTCGACACTGTTAGGATTGTGCTCATAGGTATTCATAAAAACACTACAATCCTCACCCCCAATACCCAGAGCCACATCCTGTTCCGCGTCTTCTGCAGCAATCGCGTTTGTAATTAGAATACTCACAGCAAACAATATTCCCACCATGAAGATACGTACACGAATATAGGAATTTATACACATATGGAGACAACCCGGATTAAAGGGTGGAATTTTTGGCACAACGCAGACTGATATAGGGAATAGTCAGATATTTAATCCCTTACGTTTACCGGCTCCAGTCTGACTATTGGAGTAAGACTTCCACCTTGACGGTCATCAATAGCAACATAAATATACCCGTCAGGACCCTGGCGAACATCTCGAAATCGACCAAAACCTTGTAAAAGGGAAGGTCTTTCCGGCCTGCCAATCCGCCATCCACTGTCTTCCTTATTTAACGGAATTCGGTGAAGCTCAAGACCCGAAAGACCGCCAACAAAAATATTTCCTTTCCATTCGGGGAAAGCGTCACCTGTGTATATTAACAAACCCGATGGGGCTATTGATGGTGTCCAGAAATGCAAGGGTTGCATCATTCCGTCACGCTCACGAGTCTTGTGAATGGGTTCACCACCATACTGGGTTCCATAGCCAATTACCGGCCAACCGTAATTTCGACCAGGTAACACCTGGTTCAATTCGTCTCCACCCTGGGCGCCATGTTCGATGTTGAAGACATCACCCGTTTCCTGATTGATAGCCAGGCCCTGTAAATTTCTATGACCATAGCTCCATATTTCAGGTAGTGCATCCCTTCGATCTACGAACGGATTATCTTTCGGAACACTGCCATCATCATTTAAACGAATGATCTTACCCTGATGTAACATCAGATTTTGTGCCGGATGCTGTTCTCGAGGAACGGATAACGGGTTAACCGCCCTGTCTCCCACGGTGATAAATAAATGTCCATCGGGATGAAACGCCAACCTGGATCCAAAATGACTATTTCCTTTTGACCAGGCCTTCGCCTCAAAAATTTCTTCTACATTAATAAGTTGTTTTCCATTAAATTCTCCACGAACAACCGCAGTAGTCCCTTCTCCGGCTGCATTAGGTTTTGAAAAACTCAGATATAACAAATTAT
>JBNMOP010000026.1:0-27861 GCA_051275005.1 Gammaproteobacteria bacterium
TGTCTCTATTTTCTGTTTCAGAGCCCGTGGGTATTCTTTACTTATTGGCTTGTGATGATTATTCCTAAAGGGAAGATATGTGCATGGAATCATCATCATCAACATACTCATACCTTTAAGTCCAAGGCAATGAACCGCCTTTTAGAATTTTTCTATGCACTACATAGTGGCGTAACGACAAACTTATGGTTACTGCATCATGTCCTGGGGCATCATCTGAATTATCTGGATCAAACGACTGATGAAAGTCGTTGGAAAAGAAAAGATGGGACGAATATGAGTGAAATGGAATATACATTCAATGTGGCTGGCACAGCATACTACCGGGGTTATCAATCAGGGAAAGCTCATCCAGCTATTCAAAAAGACTTTTTGGTTTATTCTACTTTGACTTTTTTAATTGTTTTTGCATTAGTATTGTATAAGCCTGTCGCCGGACTTTTCTTATTTGTATTGCCAATGATATGTGGTTTGTTACTGACATCATGGGCAACCTTTGAACATCATGCAGGACTTGATTCAGATAATATATATGAAGCCTCAAAAAATAACTTACATCCCTTTTTCAACTTTACTACTGGTAATTTAGGTTATCACACAGCGCATCATTACAAACAGGGAGTTCATTGGTCAAAATTACCCGCCTTACATGAACAGATTAAAGATAAAATTCCTGGTAATTTAATATACGAAGCCTGGTTTTAAGTTTCTACTGTTATCTAAATTCATAAATAATTAATGAATCAAGCTATTCATTGATCTCACTTAAGAAATCTTTGATTAAGTCAGAGGTTCCCACCGCACTGGGATGTGCGGCGGGGATCAAATACCACAAGCATTTTATTTTGTAAGCGAAATAAAAATCACACGTTTTATTTCGCGTGCTCAGATAAGGCCAGGATGAACTTATTCAGAGCTTCATTAAAACTATAACATTGGCATATCGCCCAAGAAGTCTTTTTTACCTAACTCAACACCATTGTGTCGTAAAATGTTATAAGCGGTGCTTACGTGAAATATAATGTTTGGTAAGGCAAAGCCAAGCAGATAATCTATCCCTCTAAATTTTAATTCCTGATTGGGTAATTTAATTACAACAATTTTTTCCTCTGAGCCATCAATCTGTTCCGGTTTTATACCACTAACATATTCAACGGTCTTATGTATGCGAGCATACAGTTCGGCAAAACTCTGTTCGTTGTCTTCGTATTTTGGACTCTCCCCATCGGACAATCTGGCACCTAATCCCTTGGACACATCTGATGCTATTTGAACTTGCTTTGTTAACGGCAACATATCGATAGCAAGATGACTGTTTAACAATATCGATTGCTCGATATTTTTATCTGCGGCAAAGGCCTCACCTTTTCTTAATATATTATCAAGATTAGTTAATGCGCGGATGCATACGGGGATAGATGCTTGATACATTGAAATTGTCATACAACATTCCTCTTGGTTAATGGTAGGTATAAAAAATATTTTTAGTGCGTCATGGAATAAACCACCGCGTTAACCCCCAATTTGAACGCATCGGTAGAGGGTTTCAGTGGCATCCAGCCTTGATAGTACCATTCCCAGAAATTAGCAAGGTCATTATTATAACCTGCTGCAATACCGACACTTCCTTCATCATTATAAATACCATGATAGCTGATGTCGCCACCGGGGACATAGGGCGCCATTCCATTTAGATCATCAAGATTAAAATGAATTTTAAATAATGGATGTGAAGTATCCATCGCAATAAATTGTTTGTTTGGAAATGCACGCCTTACCTGTGACTTCATATTTCCTATCTGTGCAGGACCATCAAAATCGTCCATTAAGACAAACCCACCTCGTTTTATGTATTCACGTAAATTCATGACTTCCTCGTTGGTTAATTCCATTTCACCCGGTTCAGAGACATAGGCAAAAGGATATTCAAATACTTCATCGCTACCTAAATCAACAATTCGATACGACAATACATCAACATTAATACCTGTCGATTTACGAATAAACTCATTCAGATTTTCGTCGGATTCAGGGTAGTTATGGGACCAGCCTCGGTGACCTATCCAGCCATTGGTACCAAAGCGCCAACGGGCAACTACCAATTCTGTTTTGGCCGGGGCATTCTGCGAAATCGTATAGCGTCCCCTATAACCCTGGGAATATACAACACTGGTTAGTAGAAGCATAAAAACGATTACCAGCAGGGTTAGGTGTCTGTTAAGTATTGTAGAGACTACTTTCCGCATAACCATCCCTTGGGGTGGTGGGAGATAAATCATTATAGTGTGAGTTTGATACTATTAACAATGAATCAGCGAGATCTGACCAGTCTACTGTCATCCAGGTAATTAAAGGGGGATAAATCCTGAGTGATCCCCACGAATTTTTTTCACAGAATCCATTGATTTGTCATGTCCTGTTGGATCAAATTGATTGTATGCGTGTATTGTATTTGAGTCATTTTAACCTGACCTTGTAGGAAGCGTATACAACCCAAATAAAATAATGATAGAACACGCTGGTTTCTTTGTGTGTTTGCTTGATATTGATAGTGCCATTGTTTCTCTTCAGTATATCTTCCCATAATCCATATTACCCATGTAGCTAACATGCCAACAAGAAGAAGGTTCGCTAATCGCTCACGCGAACGTGAACGGGTATCGGTCAGTGCGAAGCCATAACGATGATTTTTGATATCGCGGAATCCTTCTTCTATCTGCATGCGTGTCCGATAGAGTTGTATGATTTGCTTTGCCGTCGTATCGATTGGACCTAATGATGATGCCAGTACCCAGGGGGAGCGTTCCCGTTGCGCGTTCTTTTTGCTGTGTCTGGATAAGGCCTTAAGGCCATAAATTGTTTTTTTATGCCGACCCATACAATGTTTCTTATAAAGATAGAGATGGCACGTCATCGGGTTTGACCGGGCTAATTCAACCTCGCCCACATAACGTGGACGCGCTGTGGCAGAGGCAAACAAGTCTTTACATTTAAGCCAATCAGCGTCTGTTTCTTGTCGGTATAACAGACTTTTCCAAATTCGACCCACATAGTCCCAACCCAGTCGTTGGACGGACTGAAACCAGGGTCCCGTAAAACCCGCATCGGTGATGATGATGGGGCTATGGGTCTCAGGTAGCAGGGTCTTGAGTGTCTTTAAGAAAGCCCCTTGAATGCGAGCATTACCGTAATGCTGATGCGGATGCACTTCTTCATACAAGGTTAATGACCGTCCACCGACCGGCACTCCCGCTCGTAAGATTAGGTGCGTTTGGTCATAGGTATAATCGGACCAATCAATGAGAATGAGAGGACGGAAATTATGTCTAAGCAAGTGTTGCGCCAGGGTCTGATAGATACGTTTGCGCTCACTGGATAAATGCGTGTTGCCGATCAATCGGTCACTCTGTTTGATGCTATGTTTCATCAGCGCATCGCGCCTCGAAGCACGCCCTAAACCGGTGACGGTTAACGTCTGTCCATGCAGTAAAGATTCAACAACAGTCATTAATGCACTTAACCGGGTTTTGTGAATATCGGGACAGTTTTTAGTCAGTATTTGGTGTACTATTTTCAGTGCATGCATGGTGATACTCCTGTGAGATTTTAAAGTCGCTAACTTCAAAAGATCACTTTTCACCATGCATGTTCATTGTTATTTGGATATATTTTATAAGTGATTGTTTTTGATCAACTTTTTAAATCGATTCGTGGGGATTCGTCAGGGATAAATCATAATATTTTTATCAATACCTGAAAAAAATGCAGTTTCAGCACCAGAGCCGTCACCAATGATATGAAAATAATTTTCAGTAACCTTGGATTTACGGTTATTATTCCCGCGTATTTTCCATTGAGAATGAATTCATGCCTACACTTACCACGATAGAAATTGAGACAGCAGGAAAAATTGATGCAAGTATAATCTGGTTACATGGTCTGGGTGCTAACGGTCATGACTTTGAACCCATAGTGCCTCAACTAAGATTACCCGGAACAACTGCAATTCGTTTTATATTCCCTAATGCCCCTTCCATCCCGGTTACCATAAATGGTGGCATGGTAATGCCGGCGTGGTATGACATAACAGATGCGAGTATAGAACGACAGATAGACCATGAGCAGATCATGAAATCATCAGAATGGATTAATGAGCTAATAAAACAAGAAATTGATCGCGGTGTAGACAGCAAAAGAATCATCATTGCCGGATTTTCACAAGGTGGTGCAGTTGCTTATCAAGTGGCATTGACTTATCCCGAACCTTTAGCCGGGCTAATAGCCTTATCAACCTATTTTGCCACCTCACAAACCATCAAACCCTCAGCAGAAAACCAGAACATCCCTATTCTCGTCTGTCATGGAACATTAGATATGGTAGTACCAGAAATTTTAGGCCGTAATGCAATCGACTCGTTAAAGACCATGGGTTACGAAGCACAATATCACACTTATCCTATGCAACATTCTGTTGATTTTGATGAAATTGCAAATATTTCCAACTGGATACAAGAAGTACTGGCTTAACAATCTACTTTGAATTTGATGCTACTTGAACAGAAAGACACAACTACTCAATGTGTGATACTGCTAGTTTAAATAAGATCTAAGCACCTCGTTCCATAGTTGATAGCCATAAGAATTTAAGTGTAAATCGTCGTCTACATATACGTCCATAGGTTGTCCCTTGTTATCTAACAATGGACTGGCCAGATCCACGTAAATTATACTTGTCTGTTCAGATATATATTCCATTATTAGTTTATTTGCGTCTACCATCTCAGGCCAGATATGCCAACGAGATTTGCTTGGTTTTATTGAGATAAATAAAATTTTTGTCAGTTCTGAATCTACTCGGACCCGATCTACAAAAGACTTGAAATCAGCTAACACACGTTGCGGACTTTTGCCTGCTGCAATATCGTTGTCTCCGGCATAGAACACTATGGTTGAAGGGCTGTATGGTTTGACGACAAGATCATAATAAAAATTAACATCAGAAATATGGGACCCACCAAAACCTCGGTTAATAATTGAGAGATTGGGAAAGGCGTTCGATGTTAGCCAATATTTAATGCTAGAACTACCAACAAATACTATGGCATCTTTAGGAAAATTGTTTTTTTTATCCCAACTCACAAAAGAATCTATTTCTGCGCTGAACCTGGCAGGTTCAGGATCTTGTTCCTGCGCCAGTACAACTACAGCTGAGACAAATAAGGCTAATAATAAAACACTAGTTGTCGATCGCATCATGTTAATTTTGCTTGTTATAAAATACATGTCTCACCAATGGAGTCGTTTTTAGGCTTTACTAGCACCTGTTTAGATTTCCTTAATATCATATAAACACTAAACGAAAATATCCACACTGACCATATTGTTTTATATTGAGCATATAAATTATTTAATTGGCGCTACATCAGAGGACGTTCAATATATTCATGTAATGGCGCGTCAGGAGGCATTGTTCTCTCCATGCAATCAGCCATAAACCCTTTCATTTGTGGGTGAAAATAAGGAATATGGTGTGAATGTCCCAGGCGTGGATATATCATCAATTGCCCTCCTTTCGTCAAGCTGTGGACATGAATTGTCCCTGCTGCCGCCCAGGTCGTTTCAGTATCTATAAAGAGCATGGGGATATCCAACCGTCTGGCAACGATTGTCATCGGTCATCAGGATCATAGTCTGAAATTAATATCAGAGTCTTTACTCGATCATCGCATGCCGCCGCCAATAATGCAGATGGAGTTGTAAATATATTTTCAGGTGGAAATATATTTTTCCAATTCCTCAATAGTGGATTGCTGTTCTGAAATAATTTCTTTAACCAAATCACCTATAGAGATCATTCCTTCAATTGAACTCTCTCCTTTTACAGGCAAATGTCTAATCCGTTTATGCGTCATTAATGACAAACAAGAATCTATGGATTGATTGAGTTCGGCATACACAACATTTGTGGACATTATCTCACTGACCCTGGTAGATTTAGAGGATCGATTCTGGAGTATTATTTTTCTTGCATAGTCGCGCTCAGAGATGATACCGACAATATTTTCATTCTCCATAACCAGCAGTGCACCAATTTCATGGTGGGCCATTTTCAATATTGCATCATAAACTAATGCATCAGGCGCGACTGATAGTACCTCATGACCTTTATTATTAAGCAAATCACTAACTGTTTTCATTGGCATACCCTTGTTTGGTTAAAGTTAGAACATTCTGGAACACGATAGTCACTCCGGCAACTTATAGTTTATTTTATATAAATATAGCTGGAGAGTTAGAAAAAATCATTTATTTAATGTCTGATGCAATATCGTATTACTACAGCACATCGACTTGTAATATAAAATATTAGCGATACTGCCTACTTTAATGCGACGTTAATAAATCAATCCCTTACTGGAGTTTTCAAAAAGAAACCCTGGGAAAGCGGGACGTTTTTGTAACAAGTTCATATATTCAGACAAGCGCGGAAACTCAGACAGTAATTTTAGAGTATTGGCCCAAAACAAGTTGTAACAGACCACTATGTCTGCAGCTGAAAAGTTATCTCCGAGTATATATTCGGAATTTGATAAATGACTATCAAGGATCCGTGCAGCATTAATGTATTCACGTTTTGCAATTTTGACAGCTTTTAGCGAACGGTCTGCCTTAGGATAGAGCATCATGTTCTTACGTATGTTCCAAAGATAGGGTTCCATCTCTGAAATACAGAAACATATCCATTGATGATAGTGGGCACGTTCAGCTGACAACTGTGGAGGAATTAACCCCTTACTCTGATATTTTTCTGCGATATAGGTACATATCGCTGCCGACTCGGTAATTGTAATACCGTCATCCACCAACACCGGTAATTTTCCATAGGGATTTATCGCAAGAAACTCCGGAGACCTTTGCTCTCCTTTTACCAGGTCAACTGCAATTGACTCATATTTCACATCAACTTCTCGCAGTACCCAGTGCACCCGGGTAGAACGACTGACATCAAACTCATAAAGTTTCATAGGGTGATCCTGATCGCAGTTGACATTAGATCCGGTGTCTGATCAATTCCAACATAAATATTTTAACAGATATCGAAACAAGGTAAGTTAGAACCTTATTACATTAAGGACATTGCTACATTAAAAATAATTTAATTCAAATAGTAATGAAGACGATAAGACAAGTCCATGTTCATTAGATTTATCATTTCTTGCAGACATAAATACACTAAGCACCCTATCATTCCTGTACTGTTAGCTCTAAAATAATGATTCATTCCCGCTATTTAACATATCAGAGATTTTATTGAACACCGATACGACACAAGAATATTACGATAAAAATCCTTCGGCACGCTGGTTCGCCCTTTTAAGTGTTAGCCTATCGACCTTTTGTGTTTCCCTGACAATGTCTGCAGTAAATATTGCAGTTCCTGCAATTGCATTGGATTTCAGTGCTAATGCCATTCTAGTGAGTTGGGTACCTACAGCGTTTCTATTGGCTAACGCGATATTTCTTATCCCTGCCGGACGCGCAGCTGATATTTACGGGCGTAAAAAAATATTTATTATAGGGATGATTATATTTTGCCTGGCCTGTCTGATGGCCACCCTCTCAACCAGTATCGAAATTTTACTCATTACCCGGTTATTACAAGGTGTTGGCGGCGCACTTGCGTTCGCAACTGGACTCGCGATCGTAATGTCTATTTTTACCTCAGAGAACAGGGGTATGGCTATAGGCATCAACTCAGCAACCCTGTATTTTGGTCTGTCATGTGGCCCAATTGTTGGCGGATGGTTTACTGTCAATTATGGATGGCGAGTCGTTTTTCTATTTCCAATGGTGCTAGGCAGTATCGCATTACTCATGATCATCTTTCGTTTAAAGGGAGAATGGAAAAACGACCAAGCTGGAAACGTCGACTGGTATGGCGGAATTATCTTTGCTATTGCCTCCACTACCCTGTTTATAGGGATATCAATAATTCCCGGTTTCAATGCAGTCGCCTTGATTTGCGTTGGATTTATCTTTTTAGGCTACTTTATCTATCAACAAATTCATTCGGCTCACCCTTTGATTCATTTCAAAGCTATTTTACAGAATCGGATGTTTTCACGTTCACTCATGGGAAATGTCTGCATATATTGGAGTAATTATCCGTTTGTCTTTTTATTTAGCCTTTACTTACAATTTATCCGGGGCATGTCTCCGGTTGAGGCTGGACAGATCATGATTTTGCAACCAATTACGATGGCTATCATCGCACCTATTGCTGGACGATTATCCGATCAATTCGAACCCAGGGTCATTGCTACAGCGGGTTGTTTGGTAATGGGCTGCGCCTTTGGCATATTGCAAGGTCTTAACACAGTCACATCAGTCGCATTAATATGTGTCGCCATGATCACCCTGGGCCTTGGATTTGGTCTCTTCACTACACCAAATAATAATGCTGCCTTGAGTTCCCTGGACAAAAGCCGATATGGTATTGGCTCAGCATTACTGAATTTCGCACGAGTCAGTGGAAATATGATAGGTACCGCAATGGTACTGCTCCTGGTATCACTATTTATCGGACAGGTAGAGATTCAACCCGATCAATATCCGGCATTACTCCATGTAGTCAGTATCGCCCTGGGTATGTCGTGTGTATTAGCTATCATCGGGTCGTACTTTTCTTATTCTCGTGGAAATATCAGAATATCAAACGCGGAGTAAACTAAAGAAAATAGTTCTAAGGAACCTCTGATTAAGACTCAATATTCTTTGAGTCGTCATTCTGTCGCAGGCCAGAATCCAGTAAAAACAATCGCATAATTGGATGCTGATTTTTTTTCACGAATGACGGTCAAGATACTTAATAAAGAGTTCCCTAACTCTATTTAGAAAGTATTATTGTTCCATTTGCCAACGATTCACTACAGCGCAAAATAGCTCAGCAGTTTTTTCTGCATCGTATCGAGCAGAATGTGCCTGTGTACTATCCCATGCAATTCCAGCGGCCTCCACTGCCCTTGCCAATACTGTTTGACCATACGCCAGCCCCCCCAGGGTAACGGTATCAAACGTACTGAATGGGTGAAACGGGTTACGTTTTATATTTGTCCTGATAACTGCTGCATTCAAGAAAGATATATCAAATGCGGCGTTGTGCCCTACCAGAATAGATCGTTTGCAATCATGCTTTTTCATCCTCGTACGAATAACCTGAAAAATCTCTTGCAGGCCTGTTTTTTCAGATACGGCAATCTGTTTTCGAAATGGATGGTCAGGGTCTATACCGGTAAATTCCATTGCCGCCTTATCCAAATTTGCCCCTTCAAAGGGATTAATGTAACGGGTTACTGTCTCGTCCAAAAACCAGCTGCCATCGTCATTAACATCAAGAATTACTGCTGCAATTTCCAGTAAGGCATCATTTTTTGCATCAAACCCACCGGTTTCTACATCAACGACAACAGGCAAATACCCACGAAAACGACTTGAGATTAGATTTTTTCTAACAGACTCTTCATTCATGGGTGTATCAATTTCCAGCGCAACAGTTCTCCAGCCATCATCGGTATAACTTCATTGTCAGCAAAAGGTAATGACGTGGGAATTTCCCAGGTTTGTTTTATCAAAGTAATGGTATCCAGGTTTTCAGGTAAGCCGTAAAAACGTGCACCATTTTTACTGGCAAACTGCTCTAGTTTATCCAGACTACCGTTATCTTCGAAGACTTCAGCGTAGAATTCAATTGCACTATGAGCTGAATAAATCCCGGCACAACCGCAATGACCTTCTTTTTCAATGCGTGCATGGGGCGCACTATCGGTACCCAGAAAGAAACGGGGATCTCCGCTGGTGGCAGCTTCTAGCACAGCATGGCGATGATGTTCACGTTTTAACACCGGTAAACAATAATAATGTGGGCGTAACCCTTTACTGAACAAACTATTGCGATTAAACATTAAATGGTGTGGTGTAATAGTCGCTGCTACATTGTCAGAGCTTTGTAATACGAACTGTACCGCCTCTTGTGTAGTGATATGTTCGAACACAAGTTTTAAATCACTAAATCGATCAAGCAAGGGCTCAAGCACCTTATCAATGAATACCTGTTCCCTGTCAAAACTATCAACTTCAGGGTTTGTTACTTCACCATGTATGAGTAATGGAACGCCTAGCTCGGCCATTTTCTCTAATACCGGATAGACTATTTCAATATCCGTAACACCCATGTCTGAATTGGTGGTTGCGCCTGCGGGATAATATTTTATCCCATGGACATGATCGTTTAAGGAGACTGCCAAAATATCATCTGTCGAAGTTTTATCTGTCAGATATAGCGTCATTAAAGGATCAAATTTATTTCCTTCAGGCAAACATTGTAATATTTCTCTGCGATAGGATAATGCCATTTCCACCGTCGTCACAGGCGGTTTCAAGTTAGGCATGATGATTGCTCTGGCAAATTGGCGAGCTGAATCGTGAACCACACTTTTCATTGACGCATGGTCACGCAGATGTAAATGTAAATCGTCAGGACGTATAATCGTTAGTGAGTCCATGTCATTCTTGCAATTTGCTGTTCATACAGGGTGTGAAAGGTATCATATGCCTGAGTATTTGTCTGATATGCCATTCAAACTTGCATATTCGTCGTTTCCTTTTATCATAAAATAACCTGCCATTATTGTGAATAATTATGAAATACAGACAATTAGGAAAAACTGACATTCAAGTTAGCAGTATCTGCCTCGGGAGTATGAACTGGGGAGATCAAAATACTGAAGCCGAGGGTCATGCCCAACTCGATCTGGCGGTAGATGCCGGCATCAATTTTATTGATACTGCCGAGATGTATCCAATACCACCTGGCCCAGAAACCTATGGTAAGACAGAGACCATAATCGGTACCTGGTTAAAGAATCGAACAGACCGTGATCAGCTGATTATCGCCACTAAAATTGCCCCACCTGGCAAAAACAGACCCTGGATCCGTGGTAAGTCCAACAAACTTGATCGGGAGAATATTCAGCGTGCTGTGGATGACAGTCTACAAAGGCTACAAACGGACTATATCGATCTTTATCAGGTGCATTGGCCAGAACGTTTTACCAATTATTTCGGACAACTAAATTATACCCATAATCCTGCCATTGATGGCACGCCCATTGAAGAATCTCTGGCTGTACTCGATGAGGTAGTGCAATCAGGAAAAGTCCGCCATATTGGTATAAGTAATGAAACCCCCTGGGGAGTATCAGAATTTCTGCGAGTCGCTCAACAAAAATCCCTGGCCCGTATTGTCAGCGTGCAAAATCCCTATAACCTGTTGAATAGAACATTTGAAATCGGCATGTCTGAAATTGCAATTCGTGAACAGGTAGGTCTGCTGGCTTATTCTCCGCTGGGCTTTGGTGTTTTATCCGGCAAATATCTTAACGATCAAAAACCTGAAAATGCCAGACTCACTGTCAATGGATCGTATAAACGGTATCTAAATGAAAATGGTATTAAGATGACGCAACGATATGTTGAACTCGCCAAAGAGCATGGTCTGGATCCAAGTCAAATGGCACTGGCGTTTATTTTATCCCGTAACTTCCTCACTAGTGTTATTATTAGCGCCTCTACAACTGAGCAATTAAAAACAAACATCGACAGTATAGATCTTGAATTATCAGAAGACATTCTGAAACGCATTGATTCATTACATTTTCAACAACCTAATCCCTGTCCATAACAGATTTCAGGAAATTTAATAGATAAATAATATGGAATTGAATTTACTAACAGCCATCTCTCCTATCGACGGACGCTATGGTAATAAAACAATAGACTTACGGGATATATTCAGCGAATACGCTCTTATTCGTTACCGGATAATAATTGAGATTCGCTGGTTACAATGTATTGCTGAGGTTACCGAAATTAAAGAAGTCCCAGAATTAAGCGAAGATGCTCACGCATCGTTAGAGGCAATAATAAATTCATTCTCTTTAACCGATGCCAATCGCGTAAAGGAAATAGAACAATCAACTAACCATGATGTCAAGGCGGTTGAATACTTTCTGAAAGAACAATTTTTGAAAAATGAAGAACTCAAAAATATTAGTGAATTTCTTCATTTTGCCTGCACCTCTGAGGATATAAATAATCTATGTCATGGTTTGATGTTACGCGACGCAAGGATTCTCCACCTGGAGCCAGCTATAGCGGAGTTGATATCATCTTTGTCGAATATTGCCAAGAAAAATGCTGCGCAGGCTATGCTGTCCCGCACCCACGGTCAACCCGCCTCGCCTACTACGCTAGGCAAGGAAATCGCAATCTTTGTGCATCGTTTACATCGTCAACATCAGCAATTCATGGTTAGTGAGATCTTTGGCAAAATGAATGGCGCAGTAGGAAATTTTAACGCCCACATGGCCGCTTACCCTGATGTCGATTGGATGAGTGTTTCAAAATCATTTGTTGAATCCCTAAACCTTAGCTGGAGCCCACACACAACACAGATTGAATCCCATGATTACATGGCGGAATATTTCCATATTCTTGTTCGTTTCAATACTATTCTCACAGATTTCTGTCGTGATACATGGGGATATATCTCCATCGGTTATTTCAAACAAAAAACCATCGATGGAGAAATAGGTTCATCTACTATGCCGCATAAGGTCAATCCAATAGATTTTGAAAATGCCGAAGGCAATCTTGGGATCTCAAATGCTTTACTCAGTCATCTTGCAGAGAAATTACCCATTTCAAGATGGCAGCGTGACCTGACTGACTCGACATCTATCCGTAATATTGGCAGCGCATTGGCCCATTCTATCATTGCCTATCAATCCTGTCTGAAAGGGATACAAAAACTGGACGTCAATCATGAGTTGATACAGGCCGACCTGGAAAAAAATCAGGAAGTCCTGGCCGAGGCTATACAGACGGTAATGCGTCGATACGGTATAGAAAAGCCTTATGAAAAACTAAAGGAATTAACACGAGGAAACACCATCACACGAGAGGGACTGACAATATTTATCAAGACCTTAACGATACCTGATAATGAAAAACAACGACTAATTGAATTAACACCTGATACCTATATTGGCAATGCCATCGAACAGACCAAAAGTATTATCGCAAAAATTAAATAATTTTATTCCAACCTGATTCCTAGTATTTAAAGCAATGTAGCACATTAAGACAATTCTTATTATTTTCACACTCTCGTATTGTTTAACCTTTGTTAAATGTCTAGGCTTAATCTTCTTTTTAATCGGAAAATATAATTTTACATGCGGTTTATCTATCCATTTATTTGCCTTTATTTAATCCAACTATTATTGCTAAATAACGCTGCGGCACAGAGTTCGTCTGAAGAAGATGCCAACAAAGAAGTACGCGTTATACGGGTAGAATCGGCACCAATCATCGACGGTATACTGGATGACGCGGCTTGGGGAAATGCCGAAGTTCTAACAGATTTTCATCAAACCCGGCCCGGCAATGGTGCGGAACCTTCTGACCGTACCGAGGTTTATGTTCTATATGATGATGATGCCATCTATATCGGCGCCCGTATGTACGATAGTGAACCTGACCGTATTTCCGCACCCACAGTGCGGCACGGACAAGGATTGGGACGTGATGATCGTATCGTTGTTATCCTCGATCCTTTCCATACCGGCCGAGGAGCTTATCGATTTGAGACCAATGCCAATGGAATACGTCATGAGGCCATTTACGATAGTGTAAGTTCATTTGAAAGTGCATGGACAGTAATTTATGAATCTGCTGCAGCGTTGTTTGATGAAGGTTGGGAGATGGAGATGGCGATCCCGTTTAAGTCATTGTCATTTGATCCCAACATAGATACATGGGGATTTAATTTTGGACGGGGCATCCGTCGCCGCGGTGAAGAGATTGCATGGGTTTCCCGTAATCGTAGTTACAATGCCAGCATCCTCGGATCGGCAACAGGCCTTGAAGGGATGGATCAGGGTATGGGGCTAGATGTCGTACCATCAGTAACAGTAAATCGACAAAAAATTTATGGTCCTCCATCAACTGATAACAATTTTGAACCCTCACTGGATATATTTTATAAAGTCACACCATCTCTTAACGCATCGTTAACTTTAAATACTGATTTCTCTGCTGCGGAAGTCGATGATCGTCAGGTAAATCTTTCGCGCTTCAGTCTGTTTTTTCCGGAAAAGCGGGATTTTTTTCTAAACGACTCTGATCTTTTTGCTTTTGGACGAATTGGTGACATAGGTAACGATGCTACATCCCGATCAAGCGAAAACAATGCACGTCCATTCTTTTCAAGACGTTTGGGCCTTAGCCGTTCCGGCCAACCCGTCGATTTAAAATATGGTGGCAAACTCAGTGGCAGGATAGGACGCTGGAGTGTTGGCATGTTGGCAATGCGACAGGATGGATTTCAAACCGTGAACGCAAGTAATGTCCTGGTAGGTCGAGTCTCTGCCAATGTGCTGGATGAATCAAGTTTGGGTATGATTTTTACCGCTGGAGACCCAAATTCCAACAATGATAATAAACTAGGTGGCATTGATTTCCGTTATTTAAATACCCGCCTACCTGGAGGTAAAGTCCTGGAGGCAGATGCCTGGTACCAACAATCAGATACACAAGGTCTGAATGGAAATGATGCCTCATATGGTGTGGGGATCAGCATGCCAAATAATTCAGGATGGCGCGGTGGCCTACATCACAAAAAAATACAAACCAATTTTAACCCCGCACTGGGATTTGTAAATCAATCAAACATAAAAAACAGCGCTGCAGACGTAGGTTATACCTACTATCCTCAAGGCAACTTCATGCAGGAGATATTCTCTGGGATTGATATACAACGAACCAGCTTTATTGGTGGGGGTTTAGATACCCAGGTCATACTCGGTCGGTTGGTGGAGATTCAAACCAATTCAAGAGATTCCTTCAACATTCATTACAGCCAGACCAAGGAAGTTATATCCAATCCTTTTCGAATTTACGAAGATAATAATCGTCAGGTTGTTATCCCGCCAGGAACGTACACATTTGGCGAGGCTTCTACCAGTCTTTCAACAGGCGGGCAACGTGATCTGGCAGGCCAGATAACGATTCTCAATGGTGATTTTTATAATGGTAATCGCACCAATCTTGTTGGTGAAGTGACATGGCGGCAGTCAAAATACTTTACCGTATCTGCCTCCTATGACTGGAATGATATCAATCTTCCACAAGGAGATTTCATTACCCGCCTTACCAGCCTCACCACTGAGGTGAATTTCTCCCCAACACTATATTGGATCAATCTTTTGCAGTATGACAATGTATCCGAAGAACTTGGTCTGAATGCCAGATTAGTATGGATTCCTACCGCAGGTCAGGAAGGTTTGTTAGTATTCAATCATAGCCTTCAGGACAGGGATAAAGACAATTCATTTAACTCGGAACTTAGTGATATCAATATAAAGTTAAGCTATACATTTCGATTTTAACGTTAGATACAAACACATTTCAGGCATCAAATATACTTGATACTCTTTGACTATCAAATTTACTCCTCAATTAACTCTGGGCTGTATATTTGATGATAAAATCATTTACACCATTATGGTATTCAAAAAAACAACCTGGCATATTCCAGAAATATATTTAGTATATTATGAAATTGATATGATGTAGAACGGACAAATAATGTCAAATAATTCTTTTAAGATTATACAGGCAAATTGGGAGCAGGATGGCGACCGAATAATGATGATCCGTAAAGTTGTTTTTGTTGAAGAACAAAAAGTATCACTTGATGAAGAGATAGACAATCTGGATGAACAATGCAGGTTTGTATTAGCTGTAAATGATGATGGGGATGCAATTGGTACTGGCCGTCTTTTACCCACGGGAAAAATAGGAAGATTAGCTGTTCTTAAGGATTTTCGAAAACTTGGTGTTGGCAGCGAGCTGTTAAAATCACTAATCGATATTGCAAAAACGCAATCAATTCCCAATATTTATCTACATGGGCAAACACATGCAAAAATATTTTATAACAAACACGGGTTTATTGAAGAAGGTGAAATTTTTGATGAAGCGGGCATACCACATTTTAAAATGAGACTAAATCGACAATACTAGGCTTTTAACCTGTTCGTTTTTAAGTATTATCAATAATATTACTAACAAAATAAAATAATGAAGAAAAATGTTTAAATTTGAAGAATATATATTAGCTGAATCAGATGAAGATATTCTCATTGAGAGTAGTGCAGAAAGTGTGCTCGCATCATTGAAAATGGTTCAGCAGGCAGGTCGTAGCTTACATATTATAAGTCGTAATTTAGATCCGATAATCTACAATTCTCAAGAATTTATTGAATCGGTTAAAAAAATGGTACTTAAAAGTAAAAACAACCGTGTTCAAATCCTTGTTAGTAATCCCGAAAGTATTATAAAAAGAGGTCATCGCCTTATTGATCTTTCAATGATACTCACCAGTTTTATTGAAATAAAAGTCCTCGGCAAGGAACACGAATCATTTAACGAATCACTGTTTGTCGCGGATCAAGCGGGATACATATATCGAAAAGACACAGGACGATACGAGGGTAAATTAAATTTTAATGACAAACGCGCGTCAAGACTATTAATACATGAATTTAAAAATCTCTGGGAAAGATCAAACACGGATCCTAATCTAAAACGCGCATTATTATGATAAGAACTTTACTGTCATTATTGTTATTAATACTTATCTTGCCTGTATATGCCCAGCAGCAGATGAAGATGGAAGTCATCCCACTAAAAAACAATACTCCCGAACATATAATTGAGGTTATACGACCTTTACTTGTCCCCGGTGCTTCAATTTCTGGCATGAAGAATCAACTTATCATCAAATCAACACCTCAAAATTTATATGAAATTAAAAATATCCTCAGTGCAATAGACAAACCTTTGCAACGACTTAAAATCACAGTAACGCAATATTTAAATGTAGTAAGTAACGATCAGGATCAAACTCTTTCTACCAGGATCCGCTCAGGAGATGTCAATCTATCCAACAGGGCATCAGTGCAGAATAAAGGTATTGTTATCTCAGGTTCTGATGGTGATGGAAATATTATTGATTACAGGATAAATGATAATCGCTCCAACGCTGACAACAGTAGTACCTATACAGTACAGACACTAGAAGGCGAACCGGCCTTCATCCAGTCTGGATTATCAGTCCCAATCTCAAACCCGAACACGATCATAACTCGCAATGGTGTGATAGTTCAGAAAACAGTAGAGTATAGAGATGCCACATCGGGATTTTATGTTTTACCAAGGATCAACGGAAACAGACTAACGCTGATGGTCGCACCGCAAATAACCAGCGTAAATCCGGGACAAATACCAACATTTAACATACAAAATGTCCAAACAACGGTTACCGGTCAACTTGGTGAATGGATAGAAATCGGTGGTCTTGGACAAACATCACAGGAAAACCGCCAATCTATCCTCTCCGGCAGTGCAAGTAACGCTCAGGAAACGCGAACAGTACTCATAAAAGTTGAAGAAATCCGGTAAACTATCCCCCCTAAACAATTCGTTTTTGACTGTATAGACTCAGGACAACTATTTAATGTTTGTGGTTCGCGGTGGATCCGCCCTTTCTAATTTTCGACTAGAGAAAAAGCTCGCCTCCCTAAAAGCGATCTGCTCACAGGTTACGTCCGTAACATCTGTCTATATATATTTGGTAGATATAGCATCAGAGCTGAATGATCGTGAAATAAAAATGGTTGAAGTCCTGGTCCATGCAAATAACGAAGATATCCTGCCCCACGATACCTTAAATGACTTTATCATTATTCCAAGACCCGGGACGATTTCCCCATGGTCCAGCAAGGCTACAGATATTTTTCATCATTGTGGGTTAGTAAATGTGAATCGTGTGGAACGAGGCATTTCATGTTGTATCGAATTTGAATCATCATACCAACCTGATATTGAAACAATATCAAGATTAAAATTACAAATTCATGACCGCATGACCCAAGTTGTCATTGATCATATTTCTCTTGCAAACAATCTCTTTCAATCCGGTGCACCCAGACCGCTGCAACATATAGATATAATTGGCACGGGCAAGCAAGCGTTAATCAATGCCAATGTCGACATGGGACTCGCTTTGGCAGGCGATGAAATGGATTATTTATACGATACCTTTAACACTCTAAAACGTAATCCTACAGATGTTGAATTAATGATGTTCGCCCAGGCGAACTCAGAGCATTGCCGGCACAAAATCTTTAATGCGGATTGGACCATCGACGGCAAAACGGCACCCAATAAGCTTTTCAATATGATAAAAACTACTTTTGAGGCTAACCCTGGCAGAATATTATCCGCTTATAAAGATAACTCTGCTGTGATGCAGGGCTATAGTGCAACGCGATTCTTCCCTGATCCACATGACCATCTATATGGGTATGTTGAAGAAAATGTGAATATCCTCATGAAAGTAGAAACCCATAATCATCCTACCGGTATATCACCCTACTCTGGTGCAGCCACCGGTGCAGGTGGTGAAATAAGAGACGAGGCAGCTACTGGCATAGGCGCAAAACCAAAGGCAGGGTTGTCAGGATTCGCCGTATCAAATTTGCATATCCCTGATATGGAAAATCCCTGGGAAGTTAACCATGGTAAACCGGATAGAATTGCCAGTGCCCTGGACATCATGATTGAAGCTCCTATCGGTGCTGCATCCTATAATAATGAATTTGGGCGTCCGTCCATATGTGGTTACTTTAGAAGTTATGAACAACAAGACCCAAATTCCAATGTTATATTTGGTTATCACAAACCCATCATGTTGGCCGGTGGAATGGGATCTATTAGACAATCTCATGTCAAAAAAGGTGAGATACCTGTCAACGCAAAATTGATCGTATTGGGTGGTCCGGCAATGTTAATTGGCCTGGGCGGTGGTGCGGCGTCTTCCCTCACATCGGGGGCCATTGATGCCGACCTAGACTTCGCATCGGTTCAACGTGACAACCCTGAAATTCAACGTAGATGTCAGGAAGTTATCGATCGCTGTTGGGCATTAGGCGAGAATAATCCAATTATTTCAATTCATGATGTAGGTGCAGGTGGACTATCCAATGCATTACCTGAAATAGTCTATGAAAGCGACCGAGGTGCCAGTTTTAGTTTACGAGAAATCCCCAATGATGATCTGGGGATGTCACCTATGGAAATATGGTGCAATGAATCCCAGGAACGCTATGTGATTGCAATTCACCCCGATAACATTGAAAAATTTACTGCGCTATGTAATAGAGAACGTGCACCATTTGCTGTCCTGGGTGAAGCAAATGATAGCAAACAATTACAACTAACAGATACGCAGTTTGATACTACGCCTATCGATTTACCACTTGATGTCTTACTCGGCAAACCACCAAAGATGCACCGCGATGTCACACACAATCAATTTCAAAGCAAACCATTACAGACTGGTAAGATAAATATTGAAGAGGCAATAAAACGCATACTGCAATTGCCCACAGTTGCCGACAAACGTTTTTTAATTACTATCGGTGACAGAAGTGTTTCGGGCCTCGTTGTACGCGATCAAATGGTTGGTCCCTGGCAATGCCCGGTTGCGGATTGTGCGATAACTTCCAGTTCATATGATGCATTTACTGGCGAATCTATGGCAATTGGCGAACGTACCCCTGTGGCGATCCTCAATGCAGCCGCTTCAGGACGGCTGGCTCTGGCTGAAGCAATTACAAATATATGTGCATCACGGATTGCCCGGATAAATGATATTGCCTTATCTGCCAATTGGATGGCTGCATGTGGACAACCTGGTGAAGATGCAAAACTGTACGATACCGTTGAGGCAGTATCCGACTTAGCAAAATCGTTAAATATCTGTATTCCTGTGGGCAAGGATTCATTATCCATGAATACGATTTGGCAAGAGGGTGACGAATCTAAACAGGTATATTCTCCCTTATCATTAAACATAACTGCATTCGCTCCTGTTTGTGACATACGTCTTGCATTAACACCACAACTACAACCATATGAAGACACGTCATTATTATTAATTGATTTGGGCGGTGGCAAGAATCGACTCGGGGCCTCCTGCCTGGCACAGGTCTACAATGAATTTGGCGATGTGGCCGCTGATATTGATGAACCAGAGTTACTCAAGGGTTTCTTCCAGGCAATACAATTGCTAAATGAAATGGGACTAATATTGGCATACCACGACCGATCAGATGGTGGGGCATTTGTTACACTCTGTGAGATGGCATTCGCGGGACATACAGGTATCGATATATCGATAGATGTAAATGCCAATGACGTACTCGGTTTCATGTTTAATGAAGAAGCCGGTGCGGTGCTCCAGATTTATAATGAGCACAAAGACTCTGTTACCAAGACATTTACCGATGCAGGCTTTACCAATAACCATCTGAAATTTATTGGCACACCTAATGATACAAAAATAATTAGCATATCGAATAACAATGAGAATCTTTATACAAATCACCTGAGTAGTTTGCACAAATTTTGGTCAGAACCCAGCATACGTATTCAGGCATTACGCGATAATCCAGTTTGTGCTTTTCAGGAACAAACCAGCATAATAAACATGGATGATCCTGGTCTGCATATCTCTGTTTCCTTTGATATGGCTAATAATGATCATGCACTGTTAATTAACACGGGTGCACGACCAAAAGTAGCAATACTCCGTGAGCAAGGGGTTAATGGCCATATAGAAATGGCCGCTGCCTTTACGCGAGCAGGATTTGATGCCGTAGATGTACATATGAATGATCTTCTTCAGACCACAGCGACACTTGAGGAGTTTCAGGGCATAGTTGCCTGTGGTGGATTTTCATACGGTGATGTTCTAGGCGCCGGTGGTGGCTGGGCAAAATCGATACTCTATAATTCAAAATTAAGAGATGCCTTTCAAAAATACTTTGAACAAAAAAATATCTTCGGACTAGGTGTATGCAATGGTTGTCAAATGTTATCGCAATTACGCGAGCTTATTCCAGGTGCACAGCACTGGCCTGATTTTATCCGTAATCAATCAGAACAGTTTGAGGCCAGACTGGTAATGGTGGAAATGATTGAATCACCCTCAATATTTACACGAGATATGGCTGGCTCATTTATTCCAGTGGTTGTCTCGCATGGAGAAGGCAGGACTGAATTCAAAGCTGATCAGGACATTAATCAATCTAACCCTATTATGCATTTTACAGACAATACCGATAAGGTGACTGAAAACTACCCAGCTAATCCGAATGGTTCCCAGCAGGGACTCACTGGATTTACAAATATTGATGGCAGGATATCAATAATGATGCCACACCCCGAAAGAGTCTTTCTGGCAAAACAACTTTCCTGGGTACCCCAGGATTGGCTACATGAAGAATCTCCCTGGATAAAATTATTCAGAAATGCACGGGCATGGATTGAATAATTAACTTGAAATAACCAGGCCTGTGTTTAGGAAATAATATCTTGTCCCACCTCAGCGGCATCCCTTTTTCTCAGTTAGCTACGTATTACATCTCGCCAACATACTGAACAAAATCTGACATTGAGCCAGCGCGACCGTGTATTGGTACTATCGTCTCCACATCCAGATCCAACCGTTGAATATTCTGATAAAAAGTCTTGTTACTGGCATTTGGTGGTCGCGGCACAACCCCCGGTGTCGCGGGCGTGTATAGATCCGCTTCAATAAGTATCTTCTCCTTAGGTAGATAGACCATTAACATTCCAACAACATGATTTAATCCTTGTACGTTGTGAAGTTCCACCATACGAGTTTCATCACCCAG
Organism: Gammaproteobacteria bacterium; assembly: GCA_051275005.1. Taxonomy (GTDB): domain Bacteria; phylum Pseudomonadota; class Gammaproteobacteria; order Eutrophobiales; family Eutrophobiaceae; genus Eutrophobius. Next base: position 21,888 of record JBNMOP010000026.1, read on the forward strand.
TATGTATTTCTCATAAACAGTTTCAAAGATATAACCTTCCGACCATTCTTCCGGTGGATAAAGTGAATAACGATCAGGCTCAAGCAACCATGGCCCCGCTCTTAAGACTTCCTGATAATAGGCACGATTCCCGCCATGGGTGATGATCGCAGCACCTTCATGGACATAGGTACGAATACCACCCAGGTGATCCCAATGATGGTGCGTATTTACTACGTATCGTATTGGTTTGTCTGGAATAAGTTTATAAATCTCTTCAATCACCGTAAGCGAACGAGCTTCATTTAACGGGGCTTCTATGACTGCTATATGATCACCAAACTCGATAGCTACGCTATTGTGCGTACCGCCTCCAATCAACCAAACGCCATCGGCTAACTTCGTAGACTCGATCTTAATATTAGGTAGCTGGGTAGTACGTGCAGCAGCAGGCACTTCCAATTTGGCGTCACGAAAATTTACTGTCACATTGGAAATAGTTTCCAGACCGAATGCATGATCACCACCACTTACATTTGGCAGGTTACCGCCATCATCGAAATCTTTATGTTGATGCCAGCGTCCAGGAAATTGAACTCCACCAATTTCACGATAATTTGAAAAGACAGTTTCATAGTACATATCACCAACTACCGGATTGGGTAACCATGTTTGGATCCTATGAATTAAATTTTGTTCGCTGAATGTAGCGTTTATTCTGTATTTTCCAAGCGCAATAAATGATACCACTGTAACCCTTTCGCCATATTCGTTACGCGAGACAGCTGTGGGATTACCAGCCATTGCCCCTTTGATAAAACCTTGCGGAGTAAGATATATCTCCAACAATCTTAATTCTGCCTTAGCCGGGACGGCTACGACATCATCACCCTGCATATCCCATGCATATGATCCACTAACCATATACTCACGTCGACGTTCACCCTGGAGTGGTGTTCCACCTCCTCCCCGTTGTGGGTGGTCACCCTGTACGATAACCATTTCTTCTTTTGAAGAAAGTGAATCAAAATCGATAGTCCTGGTATAATTCGTCAAGTCAAAGCGCGGCCAATCCATTTCTGGTTCGAAATTCTGACCTACTGCACCAACCCAACCTGTTCCCGTATACTGGATGGATATCATTTCAGTTACACCCATCGCCGTGGAAGCAGCACGCAATACACTTTGCGCATCCTGTGCTGCGGTTTGACCGGCCATTAAGATCATGGCAACGGCATAAAGCCAATTTTGTTTATTCATTATTCACCCCCATAAATTCTTCAGAAATTAGGCCTATGAACAGAACCTAAGATTGGAGTCTAGATTCCCTATTTCATCCTGTCTAGCTATAGTTACACAAGGTTCACTACTTTGGATAAATTCCTGCTTGCTTATTACACATTCTCATAGCACATAAATTAGCGTCCAGATTCGTATTCAAGCGTCACTTTATAAATAATACTTTTTCTAATAAATATCCATATATATGGTACAAAAAATCGATTAATTATAAGTATTCGATTTAAACTGGAAGTTACCCGGTTTGTTTCCTAAACTATAGGTACACTATGTTGTTAAAGAATCCTGCCGGAGTGAGCCATGTGTAATCTAATAGTATTACTGATTTTAATCTTTCTTTATCCACTTCTCGTCTTTCCACAAAGTAAATCTGCAAATGTTGAAGATAGTTCTTCAATGAGTGTATTTACCAATGATAGTGGCGCCACGGGTTGTTATCGGGCAGCCAGTATTGCAGCACGGATCCACTACACATCAACAAAAGAACTTGAAAACTGTAATATTGCGCTAAAACAATCTGCTTTATCATTCCGTGATCGTGCTGCTACCTTAACTAACCGTGGAATAATTCATATGGCACTGATGAACTATGAAATGGCGATCAAAGATTTTTCCTCTGCATTAGATATAAAACCAGATTTTGGTGAGATACACGTCAATATAGGAAATGTATATTTTATGGATGGTGTATATGACAAAGCTATCGAGCAATACACCTCTGCCATTGTGAAACAAACCACAAAGGTTCATGTCGCTTACATTAACCGAGGCATGGCTTATGAAAAACAAGGTGATTATGAAAATGCAGAACTAGATTACCGCGAAGCCATGACATTACTTCCAGATGCCGCCTTACCTCAGGTAAGGCTTGAACAATTATTAAATAAAAAATAAAAAAAAATGAAATAGTAGTTTTATTAGCAATTTACCCTCTTTTTATTTGTCACATAAAATATAATATTTTTCACCATGAGACTGATTAGATTACTTAAGAGAGATTTGGCTAAAGAATGTTCCGAATGGGTTAAGGATAATTTAATTTCAGAAGACCAGGCGACGCAGATATGTGATCGATATGGAATAAATTTTCAGGAAGTTTCCAGACAGTCATATGGATATGCAGTACTGGTAGGCTTGGGGTATCTCTTTATTGGTCTGGCAGTTATTACTTTTCTCAGTGCTAACTGGGAAGATATTCCTAGGGCAGCCAGGATGTCAGGTCTTTTATTACTAACTACTGGCACCCATTTATTCGCATTAAAAAAAATATAAAGATGGCAAACCATCAGAGGCTATTGGATTATTCTTTCTCAGCTGCATGTTTTATGGCGCTTCAATCATGCTAATCGCTCAGATTTACCATATCGATGAACATTATCCAAATGGCATATTATGGTGGGCAATAGGCGTTCTTCCCCTTGCATTGTTATTGGAGAGTTCTTTATTAATTTCACTGACAACAGTCCTTGCTTTTACATGGTTCTTTGTTGAAGTAAATCTGAATTATTATCCAGCATTATTTCCGATATTTTTAGGCGTATTGGCCTGGCATGTATTCAAAGCAAAGCAGAGTTATGTTTTATTTTTAGCCTTTGTCGGTGGGTTAGGACTTTGGATAGAATACACATTGGCATGGTTCATGAGCAATAGTTATCAGTTCAGTTTCGAAGCAGAGCATTTTATTTTTGGCATCGGTTTATTTATCGCATTCCATGGTTTTTCTAAATGGTTAGTGAGTCTAAAAGACACTAAGCTGATAGATTATGGCACAGTATTAAGTATGTGGACTTTACGCTTTGCCATTATTACGTTACTAATTTTTAGTTTCGATTGCTTATGGCAGGAACTAATTGAAGCCAGATGGGAAAACATTGGTCTGACTCTACTTCTTGCGATGGTATTTTCTACAGTTGGCATAATATTTTCTTATATTGGTAATAGACAATTTATTTCAACACTGGTATTTGCATTACTTTATATTTTTGCTACTTACCTGGTGATACAGGTTGAAGACAGCCTGTATGCATTATATTTTCAAATAATTACAAATATAGTACTAGTAATGACTGGCATCTGGTTGATTATCAGAGGCCTAAGAGAAAGTGTTACGCACTATTTTTTCCTTGGTGTTTCATCAATCTTGTTTACAGGATTACTGCGTTATATTGATCTGGTCGGAGATTATATTGGTGCGTCAATTCTCTTCATTATATTTGCAGTCATTTTACTCTCTGCTGCCCGGTTCTGGAAATCTCATCAACAGACACAACAGGGCATATGATATTAGATAAAACAAAAATGCTGTACGGCTTAATAGCAATTATTGTACTACAGCTATCTGTTTTAGTAATAGAGTATGGCAACGCTGTGTTTCCTTTGCTAACAGGAAAAGAAATTAAAATAAAAGTTGTCCCAGTCGATCCGCGCAGTTTATTTCGCGGTAATTATGCCCGCTTAAATTATGATATAAGTCGCGTAAAGCTTACTGACAACACGAGAGAGCTCAGAAAGAATGAAATTGTCTATGTCTCATTAAAACTGAACGAATTTGGTCTCTATGAACAAGATGGTGTAAGTTTATTAAGACCTGATTCAGGTATCTTTATTCGCGGTAGAACCCAGGAGACACGAACGGGGATGCTTCAAGTTCGATATGGTATAGAGGCATTCTTTGCGCCAAAAGAAAAGGCTTTGGATCTGGAAAGTAAATTAAGGTCGGGCGGCATTGCAATAATTATGATTGCAAAAAATGGCAAATCAGCACTAAAGGATATCATAGCTGAACAGTCTTAGTCTCAAACGTCTATCCGACTTTGAATTCGAGAGTTAAATTTGATTCGTTTACCTAAGACACTAAATGTCTTTTTTTTATAATAGAAGCGACTTCTCAGTTACCCAAACTTATTTTTCCTAAGAGTGTATTTAGCAAAGGTCTCTTTTGCTCTCGAAAGCGAGCCTTCTAGCAACAAATACATATTCACAATCTATTTTCCACTTTGTGCAAGAAGCGGAAATATGTCTTGCATGATTTTCTCTTAATAATTCAGCACATCAATCCATGATGTACTGAATACTGACAAGTTCTTTAATTAATTCAAGCAATCTTTTCTTTTACACGTCGTGCATAATCACTATCAGCCTTATCAAAATAAGTTAACATACGAATCTGAACAGATGCGGTTGCATGCGAAAGTCCACCAGCGATAGTACTTGTTAACTGGTCTTTTTGTTCTTCTGACATGATTCGATATAAGTCACCTGCCTGTGAGTAATAGTCCTCATCATCCTGACTATAGCGTTCTATCCAGGCATCTTCTTCAACGGACAGCGGTGGTTCAAGATATTTACTATCTGGTTTTGGTGAGTTATCTCTATCATTAGGATAAAAATTTACCTCACTCCCCGGTAAATTCATTGCACCAGTTACAGGACAGCCAACCATTGCCCCATCACGTTGATAGTTTTGCACAGGGCATCGTGGCGAGTTAACCGGGATTTGATGATGATTTACGCCAATCCGATAACGATGCGCATCCTGATATGCTAACAATCTTGCTTGCAGCATCTTGTCTGGAGATGAACCTATCCCTGGCACAAAGTTGCTGGGGGCAAATGCTGCCTGCTCTATTTCGGAAAAATAATTTTCAACATTCTTATTGAGTTCAAACCTGCCTACTTCAATAAGTGGTGCCAGTTTATAAGGCCAGACCTTAGTGAGATCAAAAGGATTAACAGGAAATACCTTCGCCTGTTCTTCCGTTAAAATCTGAATCTTTACCGTCCAACTCGGGTAGTCGCCATTGTCAATGGATTCAACCAAGTCCTGTTGCGCTCCATGTGGTGGTAACTTTGCGGCTTCTTCTTCGGTCAATGTTTCGATTCCCTGGTCGCAAACAAAATGCCACTTTATCCAAAACCGCTTACCTTTTACATTCCAGAAACTAAAGGTATGGGAACCAAAGCCATGTATATGTCGCCAGCTTTTTGGGATACCCCGGTCAGACATCAATATAGTCATTTGATGCAATGATTGGGGATGGTTTGCCCAATACTCAAACATCCTTGCTGCATCCGGAATATTACTTTGTGGGTGTTTTTTTTGTGAATGAACAAAATCTGGAAATTTTTGTGGATCATTTAAAAAGAAGACAGGTGTATTATTTCCTACCACATCGTAATTACCTTCTCTGGTATAAAAGCGTAATGCAAATCCACGTGGATCTCTGGCGTAGTCACTGGAATCTTGACCACCTCCTACAGTAGAAAAACGCAAAAATATATCGGTGGTACTACCTTCGACTTGCAAGAAATTAGCAATCGTATAATCGCTGAGGCTTTTATTTAATGTAAACGTCCCATAAGCACCCGCGCCTCGGGCGTGGACAACACGCTCTGGGATTCTTTCTCTATTAAAATGGGCTAATTTTTCAAAGAGTTGATAATTATCAAACGTCAAAGGACCTCGTTTTCCGACAGAAACACTGTTATTGTCATCTGCAACAGGTGAACCTGACGCGGTTGTTAGGGTTATTTGTGTTGCCATATCTAATCTCCAGTATGTTATAAATTTTTAACTGGCATGAAGAATACGAAAAAACATTAAATAGATATAATCATATATTTAATTATTTTTAATAGTTAATAACTATAACTAAACTGAGTAGGCAATATCAGGCATTGATTCGAAAAAAAGCAT
>JBNMOP010000027.1:0-27528 GCA_051275005.1 Gammaproteobacteria bacterium
TAAAAACGATTGGTTTAGCCATACCACTAATCAAAAAAAAGCGTTCGAAATATCTAATAGTATGAGCAGGGTCAAAAAATTTACCCATGGTCCAGGTAAACATGACAATGAATACACCAAGACGTAATAAAAACAGACAAAGTTCGATCCGGTTTTTATTTTCTGGAATTATATTCGTGCCCATAGATAACACCTCTAATTATCACTCATTACTACTTGATTTTTATTGCACTTAGCGCCCAACAGTAAATTTTACATCCAGGTCGCGAAGCACATATAAGCTTATACATGCTGCTAACATTGGCCATGCTGCGAAGTACAGGAGGCTGTAGGTGGCTCCTATTTCTGAAGTGTATTTTTCCCATGTTGTCACCAAAGTTACAGCGTGGACTAACATAACAAAACCATAGGTAAAACGCTTCCATAAACCGAGCATGAATGCCAGGATAATAGTAATTTCGATGGCACTGATAATCATTATAGTTGTATTGCCAAGACCACTAATGAAAGAAAATCTCCCATAAACCTCGGCGGCAAGTCCTGGTTTAATAAAGTTATCCAGGGGCCATGCGATCATGACGATAAATACCCCTAGCCGTAATAAAAACAGTGATAGCTCAAACTTGGCCTGTAACAATGAATCATTTGTAACAATCATATATTTTTTTTGTAATAGTTATAAAATATCATTTAGGATCATAGCTTACCTGGTTAATGGAAATTCTAAAAAAGTGAAGTTCTTGTTAACTTGTAGTGCTTATCAGTATTATCAACAGTCTTCCATATGATCCGAATACAATTGATATTGTGTCCCTGTTTGACTTGTTGATTATCCGTGGCAAATTTCATTCACTTTTACCATTTAGGAAATGATAAAATAGATATTAATTTCTTTGGAAACATTTAAGTCAAAACCTTCTGGCTCTTCGGTTCAGACTTACTCTTACCTCTTCCCAGTACAACCCGCTGCCACCAGAGTGTAAAACCACTAATAAAAAGAACAGTAGGCAAGAAGCTGACGATGATCCATCCCCAGCGCGCCCAGGATGTTTCACCATAGCGCGCGAAATGAACTCGGCGAAAAAAACGGAACCAGTTATCTAGTGGTATAAAGTCGGTGAGGCCGGTGCTGAACCAATCTACTGTCGCATTTATAACTTGCGGGAATCCAATTTGGAAACCGGATATTCCCCAGGCGAACATCAAGAGTAAAGACCAAAACCCGATAAAGCTGTGTAGTTGCCAGATAAACATGCGCTTGCTATGGCGTTTAATCTGTAGCCCCTCAATCCAGCGCCCACGACCCTGCCACCAGATCAGAACACCGCTGAGACTCATCAAAACAAATAGCACACCCCCAACGCCATTTATTTTTCTCCCCGTTCGTCCCAGCATCAATTCCTCGTGAACATCGCCCACCCATTGTATTGCCTGGATCGGCCATGGGTGGGCGAGGCCAACATCTTCCCCTGTGTACTGATTGAAGTAGTGGGGGATATACTGGCCATCTTTATTCAATACTATGTAAGTGCCAACATCCGGTTCATAGGAAGGCGACATAAATCCTAACTCGTAACCTGCATACACCTCGGCCATTCTGGCAGTAAGGGCTTCGCCCTCCAGGGGAGTGACATCCATGGGTTCTATATTCCTGGGTTCAAACCAGGTATAAAAAGGCGACTTCAGCAAAAGTGCACTACCACTCAGGCTAATGGTTAATACATAAAGGCCAAACCCGATGCCCATCCATAAATGCACTTGAAATAACAGTTTCCTGAACCAGTGCGTTTGTGGCGCTTGCATCCAATTTTGCCAGCTATTCATATAGTGTACGTGCCTGGTTCTTAAAACACTAAGGAGGATAAAATTTTCGCTATTCGCATGCACCAGAGTCCTGAAGTCTATTATATCAATCGTAATTTGTTCGAACAGAATCGTCATTAGTATGACATTTCCCGCTAGAATTTACGATGCTAGCCCATCTGTCGTAGTGTGTAAATTAGTTGGGAGTCGACTTTGAAGAACAGGATGTATTCTGGAAAAGAAATTGGTCTGAATTAAACGGGTGCGCTCCTTAGCAAGTTTTGTCGATAAACCTGATTTGGGTGCTGTAAGTAAACTAAAATTGGGCACTGAATTGAGCGTCTAAAACTACCTGCTTGATAAATCATGTCCCTATCGAGACTAAAATATCCGCTCTCGTTGGTATAGCAAATATGGGAGGATCCTTCTCGATATTAAAATTTTATGTCAGTTTTGTGTTGCATCGACCGGTTGAGATGGCAGCACAAAAGAGACATAAACATTAAACGTTGATAGCATCACAAAAAGTAATGAACCAAACAATAATGAAATGGCTACCTGGTTTCCTGATTCTTACTGGTGTACTGATCACCGGTTGCAGTAACGATAATCTTGCGTTAATGGGTGAGTCAGCTCTGCAACTTAAGGCTGAAGCGTCCTCATCATTACGAATTCTTGTTATTGGAGGTACTAGCGGAATAGGACTAGAGACGGTAAAACTTGCGCTGGATCGCGGACATCAAGTATCTGCGATGGCGCGACGACCGGAACGAATGACGTTGATTCATGACCGGCTTGAAACCGTAAAGGGTGATGTCTTAGACGCTGAAGCCGTAGGAACATTATTGGCAGGACATGACGCAGTTGTATTTGCCATTGGTATCGGACCAACGCAAAAGCCCGTTATTGTATTTTCACAAGGCACACAGAATGTTCTGGAGGCGATGCAGAAGTCAAACGTACAACAGTTGATAGCCGTTACAGGTATTGGTGCTGGTGACAGTCGCGGGCACGGGACGTTTATGTATAATAATTTCACGCAGCGATTTTTGGTGAAAACTATGTACGAAGACAAGGACCGTGCGGAAGCGCATGATTCATGCGAGTGATGTTAATTGGACGATTGTACGGCCTGGATTTTTGAATAACGATGCCAGCGAAAAGAAATACCGAGTTATTTCTAACTTACAGGATATAACCTCAGGTGATATTTTCCGTGCAGATGTTGCTCATTTTATCATGGCCGCGATTGAAGGAAAGGAATACCAGGGCAAAACTGTACTGTTAACTAATTAGACATGTATTGAAAGATAATTCTTATCCGTTTTTCGAATAAACAATTGTCCTCGTCTAAACCGGACGTTCATTAAGCCTTCTTGTTTTCTAACAATGTAGAATATAAAAGGTCCATTCTACAAAAACTATACAATTTGATTCCAGATTAATTGTTCACTGGTTTGTAGATATATTTTCGGCAAAAAGGCTCCCCTAAATGTGACATAACTCTTGTAGCTGCAGCGACGACAATAAACGTAAAGATTATTCGTCCCCATAGTATCGCAGTGATATCTGCACCTAATAAAAGTATTAGTAATGTATCTTCTATTATGCTGTGGAGTAGACTCAACATTATAATGGAAGCACAAACATCTCTGGCGGAGATATGCCCTTTCCTTGCTTCGTTAATAAGTAAACCTCCTCCATATGTCAAGCCCAACATCATACCTACCACAGTAAGAGTGGACGCTTTTTCACTAATGCCCAATATTTTTAATATAGGTCTCAGTAAAAATATCATCAGCTTTTCAATACCTAAAGCCTTTAGTGTTTTCAAGAAAGTCAACAACACTATTATGATCAATTGAATCGCTAATAAACTTTTTCCTTGCTCTATCAACCAGTTTCTAATGTTATTATCAGTAAGTGACTCTGGTCTCCAATTTATTTCTACTGGCTCCTGTAACCAATTGCCATAACTGTATATGCTATGCATCAACCATCCCAGCAAGATAGCTCCACCTATTCTTACTAATATTGTGACCCAGTAATTGACGCCTGATTTCTTTGCGATTGATCCTTCAATAGGCAGAGCATGTGCCACCAACATTAAACACCCAAGCACTGATACCTGAGCAATCGATAAAGTTTCATCTCCAATCAAGCTAAAAAAAACCACAACACCTGCATAAATATTTGTCAGAATGGTTGTTGCCCATACTATTCCTAAAAATTCTGGCAATCCGACGAGTTGCATCAATGGTTCAAATATTTTTCCTAAATAAACAGTTCCGCCTAGTTCATCTATTACCTTTACCAGAAATATGATTGGGATTATGATTTTAAATAGGGTAAGGGAGACATCAAGGATTTCTATTCCAAGTTCCTTAACAAATGTATTGATAATTTTTGCCTTCAATCTTTTTGCCTTTCTTGTAGTATTGCTTTCACATTGAGACTCATCGCTGTCTCTCCTTTTTATGGTTTGAATTCAATTAAGATTAATTAATTCATAAGTAGGAATTTATTAAGCAATTGTTTTTTTGTCGTGCTGACTATGTATTATACATATCCTTAACATCCGTATATTACGTAACAATAATTTGTGAGATATTGGTGATTTATATTGTAATTGTAAGAATGGGGGTATCCGATTATCGGAGGATAATTCTGACGTTCTAAAAATGATGGCATGCCAGATAATAAAGAATTGCAATATTATTAAGATTTAATGTTAACTGCTGACACAAAGCTATAGTCAAAATAGCTGCCTGATTATAAATATGAGAGTAGTATTAATTTAATTAGATAATTATTTAGTGGGGGGTAATTTATAATGTTAATCCAGAGTAAGAACAGGTGTTTAGCCAGCGCGCTAATATTTTTTGCAATAAGCACGTCTGCGCAACCTTTGATGCAGAAAAATATTTCTTTGGCACAGGCAATGCAGATTGTTGATGCGGTTATAGCTGAGTGCAGTCAACCTGGAGATCTGGTAACTGTTAGCGTTGCAGTCGTTGACCGGGCTGGTCAGCAAGTGATGCAAGTGAGGGCGGACACAGCATCTCCGCATAACTGGGAGCTTGCTTTTCGCAAGGCATATACGGCACGAACCTATCGCAGAACTTCTCTTGAATGGGCAAAAAGGACTGCTGGGAATTCCGATAGGGCAGGTCAGAGAATGTTGGCAAATGTTATTCCCTTAGGTGGAGGTGCCCCAATAATGGTGGGTGATCAACCTTTTGGTGGGGTCGGTGTTTCGGGTGCACCGGGTGGGCAACCAGCTGATAGTGCCTGTGCAGAGGTGGGTGTCGCAGCAATTGCTGATGAACTAGATTGAATATAAAACGTATCCTGCCAGGACCATGTAAAAAATCGAAGAGAGTGACAAGTTAGGATATTGACATCCAGTCCAGGAATGATTTAATGAATTTCAATGGGATACAAATAGTCTTAAGTAATGAATGTTAAATCGTACGAAGCGTTTGTAATCAAAACATTTTTATTGATACTGCTCGCAGGCATTGCCTACGCGGACGGGACTGTTAGTGACGACATACGGATCTCCAGTGATGTACTGGGTTATGACCTTCAGTACCATATCTACTTGCCAGAAAATTATGAATCGCGCGCAGATCATCCTGTAATTTTTCTTACGGATGGGCAGAACTATATCCGTCGTGGAAATATGCCCAGTGTCCTGAATCGTTTGATTGGTAACGGCAAAATACAGCCCGTCATAGCAGTGTTTGTTGATGCGCGCGACCCCGATAATCTTGAATCTAATCGTCGACGAAATCAATTCTTTTGCAATGAAGATTATTTAAATTTCTACATTGATGAATTAATTCCGAGTCTTGAAAAGAAATACCCTGTGATTAAAAACCGTGAAGGGCGAACAATCATGGGGTTGTCATTTGGAGGGTTGAATGCGGCCTGCTTTGGAATGCTAGGTCACGATATCTTTTCAGGAATTGCGATGCAATCACCTGCTAACCATCCCGTACCAAATCTACTGCCAACTTATCAAGAGATGCCTACATTGCCATTAAGGATGTTTTTAAGCACCGGTACACCGAATGATAATACACCCGCTAATCGTAATTTTCACGCTGTCCTGAAGGCTAAAGGTTACGACATGAAATACATTGAAGTGCCAGAAGGTCACAACTGGGATAACTGGGGGCCGTTAATCGACGATGCGCTAATATACTACTATGGGACTGAAAATTATAAATTTGATGAGTAAATTATGACCACACGTTATATCAATAATAAAAACAGATTTGCAAATTATTGCCTTATCCTTTTCTTAATTGCGGCTTCGGATCAGCTTGCCTCACAGGTAGGACCAGTTAATGGTGAATGGCCAGTCTATGGTGGAGACTCAGGTAGTACTCGATACTCTCCATTGGATCAGATAAATGCCTCTAATGTTACTGAGTTGGAAATAGCCTGGCGGTGGTCGGCTGGCAATTTCGGTCCGACCCCAGAAAGTAATTACCGGAACACACCTATAATGGTGGACGGTGTCCTATACGCTACAGCAGGCTCTCGCCGTGCGATTGTGGCTATTGATGCAATGACAGGTGAGACACTCTGGGTATATCGGTTGGATGAGGGCGTAAGGGGCGCAAGCTCACCTCGTGTAAATTCCGGACGTGGTGTTGCCTATTGGAAAGATGCCAAAAATAAAGCACGGATCTATTACATCACCTCAGGTTATCGTTTAATCGCGCTAGATGCAGCAACTGGACGACCCATACCCGGCTTTGCAGATAATGGTGCGCTGGACCTGATGGATTCGCTTCGAGTTCCTGACGGTGTTAATCCCATTGGTACCATCGGTTCGTCTTCGCCTCCTATCATTGTAAACAATGTTGTTATCGTCGGTTCGGCTCATCTCAGTGGTCGAATTCAATATACGCCAGAGAATATCCCCGGCGATATCAGGGGATTTGATGCACGAACGGGTAAGCTTTTATGGAGTTTTCATGTAGTACCAGCGGACGGAGAACCTGGGGCGGAAACCTGGGAAAATAATTCGAATCGATATTCCGGTAATGGAGGTGTTTGGACAACATTTTCAGCCGATCTGGAAAGAGGTATCGTCTACCTTCCTACTGAGGCATCGACGCATGACTGGTATGGCGGACATCGTCTTGGAGACAATCTTTATACCAGCAGCCTGGTGGCGCTAAACGCACAAACAGGAAAGCGAATTTGGCATTTTCAAATTGTTCATCATGATGTTTGGGATCTGGATAATCCCGCCGCACCGATACTGGTGGACATTGAGGTTGAGGGCAAGTCCATACCTGCAGTGGCACAAATCACTAAACAGGGATGGGTATTTGTATTTAATCGCGAAACAGGCGAACCAGTATGGCCCATAAACGAACTCCCTGTTCCAACAGACACCAACGTTCCTGGCGAGCGGTTATCACCTACGCAGCCAGTTCCGTCTAGACCCCCGGCATTCACACGTCAGGGCTTAACCGAGGATGATCTAATTGACTTTACGCCTGAATTGCGAGAGCAGGCATTATCTGTGCTAGAGGGGACACGCTTTGGATCGATTTATACACCCATAGAAATATCCAATATAGATAATGGACCCAGGGGCACGGTCACGCTACCGCGTTCTACGGGTGGTGGGAACTGGGAAGGTGGTAGTGTGGATCCACAGACAGGAGTTCTATATATAACTTCGCAGATGAGTGCCACGGTTGAAGGATTGATGCCTCCAACTGAAGGGGTCACAGTCGATTATATGTTAATACCTCAAGAGACACTTTTGGTAGATGGCTTGCCTGCTGTTAAACCTCCTTATGGCCAGATCAGTGCCATTGATCTTAATCGTGGCGAAATGCTCTGGCAGATCGCAAACGCGGATACTCCAGATGAGATAGCAGATCACCCAGCATTAGCGGGATTGGAATTAGGTAGAACCGGGCGTGCTAATCGCGTAGGACTCCTGGCGACACGCACGCTGTTATTTGCTGGAGAAGGCGTAGGTGGACGACCAGTTTTTCGCGCGCATGATAAAGCAACAGGTAAAATTCTGGCCGAAATCGATCTTCCGGCAACCCAGACTGGAATGCCAATGACGTACATGGTTGACGGGATTCAATACATTGTAATTGCTGTCGCCTCAAAAGGGCATCCAGCCGAGCTTGTAGCTCTGCGACTTCCCTAATGGCAAATATTATTTTTGTATGTCCGATTAATTTAAAACGAATAATCTAGAAAATTATTTGGCAATAACTACTTAATAAGATAACTATTCGGTTGTAGATTCGCTGGCTAATTCACCATTCAAATAGTATTTGATAGACTCTAAAGTCCCATCTTCCCTGTACCATTCCCAACTCCCATTTCCTTTCCCAAAAATGTAATGTCTTCGTTCCATTAACTGGCCATCACTATAGAATTCCTCGTGTACACCATTTCTTTTACCTTCAATATATGTGGAACGTTCTGCTAACCTTCCGTCCTCATAAAAATCCTCGTTTAACCCATTTCGCATACCACCATGGTAGTGTATAAATGTCTTCAATTGTCCGTTTTTATAGAACCATTCCCATCGACCTTCTTCTTTACCATCGACATAGCCTCCTCTAACTTCTAATTGTCCATTCTCATAAAATGTTTCCTGAATATCAGAAATAATAGTTGGATTTTTATCACAACCCATGAGGACAAGAATGACAAACAAAGAAAAAAATAGTTTGATCATAGTGAATAATTGAATATTTTTTTAACTATAAAGAACTCTGCCCGAGAGATATAAGCGTTATTATCTTGCTTAAAATTGAAATCGACCCAATACACACTCGCCCACAGGTTTCGCAGTAGTAGTCTTGGTTGCTCCCAAATTTTGCAATAAATTGACTGTACTTTCTCTGACGCTGATCCGTTTTATCAGTCCTACACTATTTTCAGCTTCTGCAAGACTTAATGGCGTGCGCCCACATCCATTTTGCGCATCCAAACTGGCGCCTTTGTCCACCAGAAACTCGACCAGGGAGTTTGCCCCAATATAGGCAGCGGCGTGTAAGGGAGTCCAGCCTGTGGCAGTGGTCTCATTTACATCCGCACCCAGTTCTAATAATCTTTTCGCAGCGGTAAGGGCCTTTTTTTCTTCTTCCTGGGTAAAGTCATCTTTTTTTCCTAAGCCCACTGCGATCATCAATGTGCTGCCATTTCCCAATACCTGATTATCGTCGGCAATGACTTTGGTTTGATCCATAAAGATATCGGCATTAACTTCTGTTTTTATCAATGGATTTGCGCCATGTTCCATCAACATCTCCATGGCTGAATTATCCAGAGCCGCTGTGGCAAGAAAAAATGGTGTCGCCCCGGCAAGATTCAACCAGGTAACATTCTCCAGGCGTATTCGCGCGGGGGCATACTTCATAGCTGCATTAACCTCAGCACCTCGTGCCAACAATGCCTCTGCCAGATCATACATATTGCCACCAGGTAGTATCATCCTGTTTTCGCGTTCGTATTCATTACTGTCTGTTTCACCTTCTACTATGTAAAGGCCTGTGGAAGGATTGTCCAATCCAGCTCTTTCTTCATCAGTAATGGTTTCAATGTATTTGCAAAGCGTATCCCATTCAAAGCCACACACACGTGCGGCTGAAATATCCACGAAACCCAATAATCTTTTAAGACCATCTCGCATCGTATAATGCAAGGCAGTCATTCCGTTAGCATCCGGGATATTTGGGTTTGCCCCTGCCTCCAACAGTGCCATTGCCATTTTCTCAAACCCCTGTGCGCTGGCAATGACCAGGGCAGAACCATCTTCAGCTGATACATCATTAATCTCTGCACCATGCTCCAGTAATAATCTGACCGTTGCCATATCACCTTCTCTGGCAGCAAACATTAACGGCGTATATCCACCTTGGGCAATGCCTTCAACATTTCCTCCATAACCTTTCATTAGCATTGGAGTAAAACTTTCGCTTTCTACTAATTTTATAGTGCGTGCTGAGACATCCGCCCTGCGTTCAATTAACATACGTGCCGTGTCTGCATGCCCAAAAGATATTGCCCACATTAAAGCACTCTGTCCTCGTCTTGGTTCGCGGGCATTGATGTCTGCCCCATTGTCTAGTAACAGCATTACAATTTCTGTTACACCGGTCTTGGCAGCGTTCATTAATGCTGTTTCCCCACTCCACATTGCCTTGTTAGGATCGGCTCCGGCATTTAACAGTGCAGCGACCATCTCACTACTTCGGTTCCTGGTCGCGAGGATAAGGGGGGTTACACCAATGTAGTTTCCGGCATTAACGTCGGCATTGGCTTTGATTAATAATTCAGCTGTTTTCAGATCATCCCAATACGCTGTCCATGCCAATGCGGTGGTTCCATCTGCTTGTGCAAGATTGACGTCGATACTCTGATTAAGCAGGGACGAAATACTATCCCATTGCTGTTTCTTTGCCGCCTCGACCAGCTCTGAGGCATTCGCATTGGCAAGACCAAATGTGACGAACAGGACAAGTATCAATCCTCGACCAGGCAACGTACTAGTAGTGGACTTCATGAATTATCTCCCTTAGATTTTGCTATGCTGGTGCACTTAGGTCGAGTTCTCCGGTGGACTCTCCAAAGGTGTCGGTATTAAGTTCAAGCTTGTTCAATATGGAAACATGCAGATTATTCAAGTATGTCCCTGGCTTGACGGCGATATGTCGACCTCCCTTGAGGTTACCCCCAGCACCACCTATTAGCGCCATAGGGATGTTCGACTGATTATGGGAATCACCATCACCTAATCCCGAGCCATAAACCATTAATGAGTTGTCTAACAGGGTTGAACCATCTAGCTCCTTTGTTGCTCGCAACTTCGCAAGAAACTCGCCAAAGAGCTTGGCATGATATACATCAATATCACCCGCCTGGCGTTTTCGATCAGGATCGCCGCGATGATGGGTCAGGGGATGATACGGATCCAGATGGCCTAATTGTGTATAAACCAGTTCACTGTATTCCCGCGCCAACATGAAAGTGAAAACCCGTGTCATATCTGTCTGGAAGGCCAGCACCATCAAGTCGTACATCAATCTAAGATGTTCCTCATGGGCAGGAATACCGAGTGGCTTTTCCATTTCAGGTAAGACAATATTGGTTTTTTCTTCTGCCTTTTGTACCCTGAACTCTACTTCCCGTAAAGAATCCAGATATTCAACCAACTTTTCAGAATCATTCGCGCCCAGAGTTTTTTTGAGCCGGGAGACATCATCCTGGACAAAATCCAGTATGCTTTTTTGTCTACGCATACGACTTTTGCGTGCCTCAGGATCTGTGCCTGCATCACCAAACAATCGTTCAAATATTTCCCGAGGGCGGTGTTCCATAGGCAGCGGAGTAGTAGGACTATTCCATGAAATAGTGTTGGTATAGGCGGAGCTGTATCCACCTGCTGACTGACCTGCCAGTTCCGCCGCATTTTCAATACAGATTTGTAATGAGGAGAACGGTGTTTCCTTACCAAATTCAGCTGCAATAATTTGGTCTATTGAAGTTCCGCAACGAACTTCACTAAGAGACTTATTAGGTTCCATACCTGTCATATACATAGAACAGCCACTAACATGTCCACGGTTTTTAATGGCATTGCCATTATCTATATTACTCACTACTAATAATTGGTCCTTGAATTGCACCCATTCTTTTAGTATGTCTGACATGTCAAAATCAGCACCGGTAGTTTTAGGCAACCATCGCTCCCTTCTGATGCCGTTTGGCGTATAGGTAAAACCGACTCGGCGTGGAATTTTTGCAGCGACATCATTAGGTTTTGCCAGTGCGGGAATCATGGAGTCCAGCATGGGTAATGCAACCGATGCACCCAAACCACGGAGAAAAGTCCGCCTTTGGATGGCTTTTTTGAAAATAATCATGAGTCTTTTCTCCTCTTACTAAAGGGTAAGCTGTTTACAATACCTAAGACAATGTTTGAAAAACGATAATCACTGGTAGCAGAATCATTCACTATCTTCCGCACTGTTGGCATATCGTAATATTCCAGATCCCGGCCTAGGGCATAGGTCAGTAATTTCAGAGTAAATGCATTGGCAATAATTTCAGCGTTAGAGAGTAATGCCTGTTGCAGTTCAGCCGGCCCTTGAAACCTTGTGCCGTCGGGTAGCATACCTGAGGAATCAATTGGCTGGCCCGCATCTTCTATACGCCACTTTCCAATTGGACTGAAATTTTCCAAACCAAATCCGATAGGGTCCATGCGATTGTGACAGACTGAACATACCGGACTAGCCCGGTGCTTCTCTATAGCCTCTCGCATGGTAAACGTTTTTCCTCCCTCGTCCTTTTCTTGTAGTGCTGGAATATCAGGTGGAGGAGGGGGGGGAGGTGCAGCCATTATATTTTCCAATACCCATTTGCCCCTTAATACGGGAGAGGTCCTGTTTGGATAGGAGGTTATAGCTAGTACTGCCCCTTGAGCTAATAATCCTTTTTTATTCTCGTCATTTACTACGACGCGTCGAAACTTGTTTCCATAGACATTGGGAATTTCGTAGAGCCGCGCGAGACGTTCATTTACATATTTATAATCTGCACGAAATAAATCCAGTATGGAGCGGTCACCCTGAAATATACTCGCGAGGAATAGCTGGGTTTCCGTTTTAAAATCATTACGGAGATCCTCATCAAAATCAGGGAATAGTTCCTGGTTCTTATTGGTGTGCGGAAGATTGCGCAGTAATAGCCACTGTTCCGCAAAATTATTTACCAGTGTTTTTGAACGATCATCCTTTAACATTCTATTTACTTGCTGTTGTAGAACAACAGGGTCATTCAGTTTTCCCTGTTCGGCGATCATCAAAAGTTCCTCGTCGGGTATACTGCTCCAGAGGAAGAAAGATAATCGTGATGCCAATTCAATATTACTGATGGCATACATGCTGTTGTTAGCAATATTTTCAGGGTCTCTGTTAATACGGAATAAAAATTCAGAGCTTACCAGTAATCCTTCCAGCCCCATCTGTATTCCCGATTCAAAGTTTCCACCTTCTTTTTTGCCTTGCTGGTAAAGACCAAGAAATGGGTCAATATCCCGTTTTGTTACAGGACGACGATAAGCACTGCGCACCAATTTTGTAAATATTTCACGTGCACAGGTTTCCTCATCTGTTTTTCGTGTTGGTGAGCAGACAAAGATTTTATTTCGACTAACGGTATTTCCCGGCCCTTCGATTGTATGAGGCCCGGTAATGGTTACGCTGCTCACAGAGGGGTCCATCCAGGCCCTTTCATAGTCTTTGTTTTTTTCCAGTCTTGCCCTATTAAAATTTTCAAAATTTCGACGAGGGATCTGATTTTCCCAGGCAAAACTCTCATCAAGAAATGCGATTTGAACAAGTTTCTCGCCTGCTTTTGCTGCAAATCGAAACTTTAAATTGGCATCAGCAGTACGTTCATATTGAGCTTGCTCGAAATCTGGAGGTATCCCATCATCTGTTTTGGGCCCTAATGCCAGGCCGACGTTCTTGCCCCCCACTGTTAGAAGCTTGATTCTTTTTCCATCAATGAGAACGTCCAGGTGATGTGGTTTATTCATTCCTACCACCAGGCCAGTATCATCTGTCCTTAATAATCTGACACTAATCTCGTATTCACCATCCAGCGGAAAGCGATGATTAATTGAAAGACCACCGCGTGTACCGAAGGGCAGATCTTCACTCATATAATCATTCTGCTGTATAAAAGGTGAAACAGAATACAATTTACTATTTACACCTATCCCCATGTCACCAATTGCCAGACGGCTGACTTCACGTGCAACTGACATATATTTTTCTGTCAATATTGGCGATACAGAAAGCAGATCCCCCAGATTATCAAAGCCTCCAGAGTTATCAGGGGGTAGCAGTGCGGCGCCATCAATCTTCACTCCCAGCATATCGCGTATTACATTCGTGTATTCGGTGCGGTTTAGCCGGTGTGAAGTAGCCGTCCTGCCAGGATTGGGATTAGATTTTGCAATTGCAGCCAGATTGTTTTCAAGATGCGTGGCCATAGACTCATAAAACGTTTCATTTGGTCTGGGCATACCAACGGGTGGCATAGAACGGGTTTTAAGTTTTAATAATACCTTCTCCCACATGGCGGGCGCGATGCTAAGGTTGTCGATATTTGCATTGTCCTTATCGAGAATTAAACTTGCCGTTTTTAACGATTCGTTGTGGCAGGTAACACAATAACGGTCCAGTGTTTCCCGGTATAACACCAGGTCATCCTCTGTATTAGAGGACATCTGTTGGGCATGCACAAAATTTATCCCCACAAGCAAGAAACTAATGCCAATGTATGCGCGGCCTAACATCATGTGAAATCCCCTCAAAATTGTTGCATGATTGATAATCTAACCTGTGGCAGTTTACTATAAAATAATGATTCTATCGCATAAACAGATGGTTAGTATGATGCAGCTCAATTTCGGCATAATCGAAGATCTATTCAGCTCAATTTAAAATTTATTTATAGTTATTAATGAGATAGAGGATTTTAATGTCAAAAATTGAAAAGCATGCGTGCTCGCCAAGATAAGTTGTATAGTGAGTCAGGCACGAGATGGTTAGAATCAATACTAATTTTAATGCTTAATCAGAAGATTTAGCATCGTGGAAAGGGGGCAATATGAGATTACATTACGGAATTGATATGCGATTTTGTAGATGTGATTACCAGTTTATCTCAGTACTAATTTTCTTATTTATGACAGGTTGCTCAGAGCCTTCACAACCAGAACCTTCAGCCAACCGTGGTCCAATTGATGAGAGTAACCCTCCCGTTGAGGTGGAGTCCGTAGCCACAGGGGAGACCACAACTGAACTCCTACAGGGTAAGGTGACGTCACCTAATGGCGAGGGTATGGCAGGTATCCCTGTCATGGCGCATCGTGCTAACAGCAATATCGAGGTTGCAGTCTACACCAATAGTATGGGTGAATATTCTTTTCCACAATGGTCTGATCTTACGCCAGATACGTATTTAGTTAGTATCGATCTGGCTGAATATGAACCAATAAACCATACTGGTATTATTATATCATCTGACAATACTGTAACTCTGGATTTCATTCTGCAATCCCGTGACCCCTCATTTATGGATGCAACTGCCACTGACATAGTGATGGCATTGCCCGGAACTAACGAACAAAAATTTTTATTAATGCAATGCGACAATTGCCACTCATTACAATGGGTACTCAAAACACCACATACAAAGCCGGAGTGGGAAACTATCGTTAAACGAATGTTTGGAGTCAGGCGTTCATCAGGCCATACACCGGGTACACGAACAAACCAGCAACAACAATACATTGAACCATTGGTAAATTATTTGACAGAGATTCGAGGACCAGATTCTGCTGGGAAGGCTGTTCCATTTAAAATTCGATCACGTCCAACAGATGATACCTCCACCCGTTTGGTAGTGACCGAGTATGATATTCCCAGAGGTGGTGCACATGATCCCTACCTTTTACGCGCGGACAACAGATTCGCCTGGCCCCATGACATTATCGTCGATGAAGAGTATGGCTATTACACAGATCATTTTACCCATGTAATGGGCAGGCTGAATAAGAGGACCGGTGAAGTCACTATGTTTCCCTTTGAAGTAGAACCAGGTACTGGCAGACCAGAGAATTTTGTTGCCAGGGAGGGAGAAGTGGGATTTCCAGGAAGACCAGGGGGTGGACCTCACGATATCCTTTTTGACTCTGAAGGACGGGTCATCATGGGTATGCGTAATCTAACAGTTAGATATGATCCCAAGACAGAGTCATTCACTCAGTGGCCAACCGGTAGTGGTATGTTTGGACTGGATCCCAAAGACAATGTTTGGGTGGTTGAAGATTCGGGTGAGCTATTTCGACTCAATACAAGAAATGGAGAGGTCACTGAATTTAGCGTTCCCCCAGTGGACGGGATTTATGACATTGAAGCAGATTCACAAGGTAGGGCAATAATTGACGTTTGGGGGAATGGATTTTTCAGGGTATTTGATCCCAGGACGGAAACACATACGGACTATCCTACGCCAACACCAGCGTCAGGCCCGAGGCGTGGCGACATGGATTCACAAGACCGTCATTGGGTAGCGTTATATTGGGCAGGCTTGTTGGCAATGTTTGATCCCAATTCAGGAGAGGTAAAAGAGTATCCCCTGATTCCTGATACTGTACCTTTTGGCCCTCCCTTTGCCTCTCCGTACAGCGTTGCGATTGATGAAAAGAACCAAATTGTCTGGACCTCGGATTTTAATAGTAGTCGGATCTATATGTTTGACATCAAAACGGAGAAGATGACGGAGTTTTTCATGCCAGAGCCTTATGAGGTACGCGATCTAACAGTAGACAAGCATGCTGATAGACCAACGCTATGGATACCCAGTTATAGACCACCATCCAAAATGGTAAAAGTTCAACTTCGCTGAATATACAGGGAACGGTTAGACATGCAGGGAAGCAGGAAAAATTCTTACGATTTGATCTGAATCTATAGAACATACAAAAATTGAGACGCTGCGTTTGAATTAGGGTAGTGGAGAATTCGCAATATATCTTTTAGTGGATAATCGTCCTCAGGATATTTATTTTGCTAAGGATAATCTACTGCATAGTTATGTGGTCTATTTGGAATTACTCGGGAATGCGTACTAATTTCTTGGCATCTTTAGGTACTTGATATTGCGCTATATTCATTTGCATTGCCAACAGAGTGTAGTATGCATTTATGCCAGTCAGGTCCACCACACCTTTATTGCCGAAACGTTTTTGGGCACGTTCATAAGTATGATCACTGACTCGTTTGTTTCTGTGTAATTCCGTAGAAAAGTCGTAAACGATTTCTTCATCGTCGCTCATACCTGTTGGACGGCGGCCATCAGCAATCGCTTCGGTAACTTCTTGTTTGATTCCAGCTTTCAAGGCAATAGGATGATGCACGAACCATTCATAGTCTTGTGTCCACTCGCGTGCCGTGATTAGGATTACCAGTTCGCTCAATGTATTTCCCAGGGCAGATTTGTAACGCAAATAATCACCCATCGCGCGGGCCTGATTCATTACCTGCGGACTATGCATAAGTGGTTCAAACGGTCCGAAGACTGGCACATTCCGCGCCGCCATAAATTCAGCTGCCGCGGTCTTTTGTTCTTCGGAATAATTATCTGGTGATATAGTCGGTAAGCGATCGGCCGCATTGGCCGGTGTATTGAAAACAGTAACAAACATCAACGTAAATAAGAATAGTTTCATAATTGTCTCGTCGTATTATTTAAAAAGGTAAGACTCAAAATGTTAGTTTTTATTATAATTTTTGCATAGGTATATCTGTAATTATCTGTATGATGATTCTCTTCTTGCATACAAGTTAATTGCTCGTGCTGGTACCGTTTAGTCTATATAGATATCTCAATACATTAAAGTTAAGGTACGTTTTTGGAAGCTCGGAATTATCTTCATTGTTGATTTTTAAAGAATTCTTGATATCCTCTATCTCAATAAGTTGATGTAAACTTTTAATGTCACCCCTCGTTAATCTATCAGGTATATATGCTATAAGTAACTAATGTGTATTACTCTGCAGAATACTTAACTGTGTTATGATCAATTTCAGTCAAAATATTTTATATTTATATGGAGAAACACCACCTTGTTTAATTATTTAAAAGGTAGATTCATTTATTTACTTGTTACGACCAGCTTTCTTTTATTGTCATTTCAATCATCTGCAACCATTGTTTTAATTGAAACTCCTTTGGGAGATATACAGATTGAATTATTTGATGATGAAGCACCTGTAACTGTTACAAATTTTCTAAGTTATATTAATGATGACAGCTTCGTAAATTCATTTATCCACCGTAGTGTTCCAGGTTTTATCATTCAGGGTGGTGGTTTTATATCAACAGATAATGTTCTTGCAAATGTAACTGCAAAATCCGCCATTGTTAATGAGTTTGGCCGTTCCAATATCCGGGGTACTGTTGCGATGGCAAAGGTGGGAGGTGATCCTAACAGTGCTACCAGTCAATGGTTTATTAACCTGGCAGATAATTCAGCACAACTGGATCCTCAAAATGGTGGATTCACTGTTTTTGGTGAGGTGATTAATAATGGAATGGTTATCGCAGATGCTATAGCTAGTCTTGAGATAATAGATGGTAGTGCATCTTCGGCTGCATTAACTGAAGTCCCTGTGATAGATTTTTCGGGGACGCAGATATTGAGAAGACACATAGTCTTTACAGAGTTCAGCATTCCTTCCGATCTTAATCAATTTAGTGATTTACAATTAACAAGTGCTGTTAATATTCAAAATCCAACAGCTGGAAATTCTGTTGAATATTTGGTTACTGTGACCAATGCAGGGCCAGATCCAGCGACTGAAATTGAAGTGTTAGATTTATTGCCTGCAGGGATGGAAATACCCACAGGCTTGACACCTTCGTTCAGCCAGGGAACGTATGTCCAGGAAACTGGAATATGGCAGATTGGATCGTTGCCTGCAGGGATCGATGCAACGCTTACTATTCCTGCAATCCCACTTCAATTTGTATCACCAGAATGTTTTGTCAATGAAGCGGCGATTACAGATTTTGTAGAAATCGATTCTACAAAAGATGATAACACAGATGTTGCAACTGTATTTGTTGGTGGCGCGACAAATTGTGTAGAGTTGACCCTCACTGTTATACCTAGTGTGTTTTTTGACAATCAGTGTAATACAGAATTTACAGATTTTTTTGAATTAGATTACCGTATCCAAAATGCTGGACCTGATGCTGCTGCAAATATCGTTCTTAGTTTAACAGGAACCTTGGATGATACTGATCTGGCTGATAGTAGAGAAATCATTGAACTTGCTGCTGGGGCAGAAATCAGCGGATTCTTTAATTCACCATTAGTTTGCAGCAGAAGCGACATGGTGGCTACTTATAATATTGTTGCAGTAAACGATACCACTGCATCATCTGACAGCATATTGAGTGTATCAGATGAATTTGATGTTCTTGCTAATGAGCCTATTGTCATTCCAGAGCCCACTCCCACTCCCACTCCCACTCCCAATACTGGCGGTGGAGGAGGGTGCTTTATAGCAACGGCAGCGTATGGCTCTTATATGCATCCACAGGTCTACAAACTAAGAGAATTTCGTGATAACGTTTTAATGAAAACGTCTTTCGGACGAGATTTTATTTCTCTTTACTATAAATATTCACCGCCTATAGCAAATGTTATCGCAGAAAACCAATTTTTACGGATAGTTACGCGCCTACTGCTTACGCCAGTTGTATTTGCTGTAGCATTTCCATTAGCCGGGATACTTATTTTGATTTCTCTCGGACTTGCTATGCAAGTTAATCGAAAGTATTCGTGCAATAAAAATTAAATTATCTGAGGCGAGTATCCTATAGATACATTTCGTTGTAGATGTTTAACTATGTAAATAATTTTACGTAACTAGTTATATAGTTATCAATAACGATAAAATCATGTCTACTTTTATCTGTCTATTCTATTAAAAAACTCTTTTTTGTAGGATAGTTGAAGAAGCATTGTCCGATCAAGCGATTTAAAATTTGAAGATAGGGAGGATCATTTAGAATGATTGAAATCACAATGAAGATCCTCTGGTATGGCTATACATGATATTTGTATCGTACTTTCGATGTTATTGGCTCTTGACTGAAAATTAGCATCATCAGAATTTTGAGTTTTTTAACAGAATATGCCAATAGCAGACATATTTACTCAATGCCCTGCATTCCCAGGCCCGCCCATAACAACCGCGTCAGCTCTGCATGCTGTCTGGCGAATGAAATGGTTCGGTGCAGTTGGACTCAAAACTTGTCTGCCCATGTACGAATACCTTGCATTATCATTTCGATTGATACTGTTCCAACATAAAGCGCAGTGATGCGGCCTGCTATTTCGATATACCGTTGAATTAATCGTTCATGTCGAGTACGCGCAATATCATGCAGATATTTAAGTAGAAGTATAATAATTACACAGATGGAGACAGTAATAAATATGCTTATACACGCTATAAGTGGGTCTAGCCTTTTACCAATAATAACACTAACGCTAATACTGCCTGGGCCTATTAAAACAGGCATAGCGATAGCACCTGCTAAATGCTCTGATTCTCCATTTAAAATTTCAATTGCTTTTGGACCACGAAAAACAAATTGGAGACCGATGAGGAGAAAGATAATGCCGCCAAAAATCTGAAAGGAAGCAAATTCTACTTGCAGAATGTCTTTGAAAACGTTGTCGCCAAGGAGGGCAAAAATACAAAAAACAACGATTGAAATAATGGCGGCACGCAACAACACATGACGGAACGTCCTCCGTTCCATCTTCTGCATTACGTCAATAAGGTAGACTACAACCAAGAATGGATTAAGTAGCATTAATAATAGAACTGAAGAGCTTATGAATTCATTCATTTATCTTCACCGTACGCTTGCTGTAACCAGTGCCAAAAAGCGCAGCTTTATTGCGTCTGATCTTACCTCGAATTAATTGACATCTCACATGAACCACTATGCCCGCTTTTGACTGCACAAAGTAGTTATATCTTTAGGTAATTTAACAATAGATTTTGACTGCTTTATTTAAAGAGCCGGCAGCAGAAGTTTGCGGGTTAGTTTGGGGGGATTCTGCTGCCGGTAGTATCAACTATAATTGGTTGAATTAATTTCCTCTTCTCGCTCCACCACCAGGACTTCTATCACGACCTCGGCCAGGTTCTCGACCACCAAAGCCTTCACCTGAGGCTCGTCTTTCTTGACGGCGTTCTTGTATAACCTGACGTTGTTCATCTGATAAATTCTCAAATCGCTCTTCTCGTTGTTGACGTCTTTGCTCACGCGCGGCAGTACGTTCCTCATCAGTTAAATTTTGAAAATTTTCACGTCTTGTCTCTCTCTCGGCATTACGTTCCTCTTCAGTCATGTTCTGAAATTGCTCTCGCCTGGCTGCGCGTTCATCCTCAGTCAAATCCTGTGCATTTGCAAAATTCATTGTAAGTGCTGTTACTATTATTAATAGAAGTGCTGGTTTAATTACTGGCATTTTATATTCTCCATTTCATAAGTTAATGATAATAGTAATAACGTGGAGTTTGAGAATTAGTTGACAGAGAATTTAATTAATATGCGAAATATATTCGCAATGATATTGATGATTCTGAAAGATAATTAATCTCTAACACACATTGTGAGATTTAGTTTACAAATTATTGTGAAATTTTAAAGAATATTAATAAATGAACATGTGTAAGAGATGAATGCGTTTATATAGAAGGTCGAAGTAAATTGAATATCACTTTGACCTTCTTCTTTAAAGTATGTCTAGTCAGCTACAAAGCAATAGAACTTGCCTGCTCCACCAGTAGATTGAAAATTCTCAAGTGAACATCCTCGGGTTGAATGTGAGGAATTCCAGGACGTATTCCATGAGCTTTGACGGTCGTGATGGCCAATCATAGCGCTACCGTCAGTGCCGTCATAGGTCCAGTTTTTACATGTGCGGTCATTTCCTCCTGAAGCCAGACCTGCTGGAAATGCGCGACCATGGGAATCTGATCCGGTAAGCATGTCATGTTCGTTATTCGTCCCTTCGGGACGGACGCGAGAGTTCACAAGTTCACCTTTTTCTGTCAGTGCAGTATCTGTATAAATGAGATTACTGTCGCGTTGGATATCTCCATGTAGATCCGCAAGGCTAGCGGCTATCATGACACCCTTGGCATTGTACCAGGGACCATTTCCAATGCGATCGCGGGCATTAATGCCAGGCTTTTGGGGCGTTCCATGTGTACTTAAATAGGCCCGCCATGTGTGATCTCCAGCTCCCACAGCAGTTGCAAGTCCCTGGCAAATGGTATCTGCGCCTGCAAGTCCTCCAAGATTTCCGCTTTGTGTAGAACTTGTGACAAAGAAACTTATCGGTTCATCTGTCGTCTGTTGAGCCAATACCATAGATGTGTTCATGACTGACATAATAATGACTAATTGTAATATATGTTTTTGTTTCATTTTTACCCTCCAGATTAACTTTTTAATACATTATTAAACTGATTTAACAATATCATATATAACCTAAATGAAAAATTAATCTACATCACAATTGAATAATTCAGTTTCTACATTATTTTATAACATCTTCATGTCGTTAATTGTTCTTATTAATACCTTGCGCGATAAAGAGTATCTATATTGCTGGGAATAAATACAATTTAAAAAAATATGAATTTTATTACATAAAATATTTCAAATTTACATTTAAGACATTTTAAAAAAACATGTTATATCGATTGCTATTTAATAACTCCAGAAAATTCTACGCCGGAAAGCTCTGCCATTTCTTTTTTCCAAGTCGTTAAATCTAATTCATTAAATTTATTTAAATGATTATGACCACATGCGCGAGCGAGAATCTTCATTAGTTCAATACTTGTTTCAAAAAACTGTGCTAATTGACGTGCGGATTCATCTATCTTTAATCGTGAAACTAAATGAGATTTTTGTGTTGCAATACCCACAGGACAATTATTAGTATGACAGGCACGCATACCAAGACAGCCTATCGCCTGCAGTGCCGAGTTTGATACTGCGATAGCGTCTGCACCCAATGCAAGTGCCTTGGCAAAGTCCGCAGGTTTTCTTAAACCGCCGGTGATGATAAGGGTAATATCTTCTCGGTGTGAATCTATAAGGTGTTTTTTCGCCCTAGCCAAGGCCGGAATGGTAGGTACTGAAATATTATCACGGAAAATAATGGGGGCTGCGCCGGTTCCGCCACCCCGGCCATCCAGAATTATGTAATCAACACCAATCTCAAGTGCCGCATCAATGTCTTTTTCAATATGCTGTGCTGAGAGTTTATAACCTATGGGGATTCCACCGGTACGCTCTTTAACCTCATCGGCAAACTCTTTAATTTGAGAGACTTCCGTCCATTCCGGGAAGCGTGCTGGCGAGATTGCAGGCTCACCTTCCTTAAGTCCTCGTACCAGGGCTATCTTGCCTTTAACCTTATCACCGGGTAGATGACCACCCGTTCCGGTTTTTGCACCTTGACCGCCTTTAAAATGAAATGCCTGTACTTGTTTTAACTTGTCCCAACTAAATCCGAATCGACCCGATGCCAATTCATAAAAGTATCGATCGTTAGCCTCTTGTTCCTCAGGTAACATTCCGCCCTCACCAGAACAGATTCCGGCACCTGCCATTTGAGCACCTTTTGCTAACGCTATTTTAGCTGGTTCAGATAATGCTCCAAAGCTCATGTCAGAGACAAATAGTGGAATATCTAATGTTAATGGTTTTTTTGCGTTTGGACCGATGACGACTTGCGTCCCTACAGCTTCATCATCCAATAAAGGCATCTTGTGTAATTGAGCGGTTACAAACTGGATGTCATCCCATAACGGTAGTTCCTGTCTGGGTACCCCCATAGCGCTGACAACACCATGATGTCCCGTTTTGGACAGACCATCACGGGCATAGCTTTGAATAAGTTTTACAAATGGTTCAACAGTTGTACCGTGCGTATCGGCATACAACCCAAGATATTTATCACGATTGTATGGTTGCGGATTTTTCGATTCCCAATCACTTATTTCTTCTTCATCAACCCATACATCATTGTTCTCAATCCAGCTGCTGAATTTTTTTAACACCTCTTTATTATTATATTCACTGATCCCTGAATCCAATTTATAATCCCAACCATGAACGCCGCAGATAAGATTATTACCATTTACACTACCATCTGACATTAATGCACCACGATGCAAACAGCGGCCATAAAGGACAGATACACTGTTATCAAATCGAACTAATACCAGATCTACATTAGCTACAAGTGCATAGGCAGGTTCGCGATCATTTAGATCATCAAGTTTTTTTATAGCAATTTTTTTCATTTAAACACCTGAGTTTTTTTATTTAATAGGCCATTCCGTAAAAGAATTTCTTGTGCTGCCTTGATCTCCTGACATTACTTCCATTGAAGTAACAAGTTTACTATATATCTTTGCATATTGTGTCGTGCTTAGGTCATGGAGATATATGCTGAGTGAAATTTAAATTATGATAACTATAAAAACTGAAATTTTATGTAATTCAAGAAGAGAAACTGCGGCGCCCATATCTAGTTTCTTTTAATTATGAATTCATTTTGACGATTATTTTTACAATTACGTTACACACGAATAATAATTAAAATTTATGTAACGATATGAATATATCATGCATCAAATATACCTTGTAGAAAAACTGGAACGATAACTAGTAGATTGTTTGTTACTATTATGGAAAGGTTATTCAGCGAAAATTAAATGATCGCTATAAATAAAATAGACTTAGCGAGTTTTTCGTCCCAATATACATTGATGTGAAACCGGATTATTAAAATGACTGAAGATAAACAAGAAGTAGTTTGGCACAAGGCATTAGGTCATAACGAATTGGCAGAAGGACGAGTTAAGTCTGTTACCTGTGCGAATAAGACACTTTGTATGACACATTTTAATGGGCAATATGCTGCATTAGATAACAAGTGTCCACACCAGGGTGGACCCCTGGGAGAAGGTTCTATTGAAAACGGATTGTTACGATGTCCCTGGCATGGTTGGGATTTTGATCCTATAACAGGTAATGCACCTGGATTTGATGATGGTGTAGAGGCATTCCAGGTTGAACAAAGAGATGATGGTGTCTATGTTGGATTAACTAAGGACAGCACCCATGTCCGTACCGTAGGTGATTTGATGATGGAGACTATGACTAACTGGGGCATTAAACATGTCTTTGGCATGGTCGGTCATTCCAATCTTGGTGTAGCAGATGCTATTAGAATCCAGGAGCAGGCGGGAAACCTGTCCTTTTATGGCATACGACATGAGGGAGCTGCCTCGTTTGCCTGTTCCGCATATGGCAAACTGACGGGAAGACCTGCAGCTTGTCTTGCTATCGCGGGCCCGGGTGCAACCAATTTATTAACCGGTCTTTGGGATGCCAATGTCGATCGATCACCGGTGATTGCTTTAACTGGACAGGTAGATACCCAGGTCTTAGGGGCTGGTGCATTTCAGGAAATTGATCTCATGGCGGCTTACGGCAAGGTAGCACAATGGGCACAACCGGCTCTGCATACCAGCAAACATGCAGAGCTTATGAATCTTGCTTGTAAGAGCGCCATACTTAACCGCGGTGTTTCCCACCTTGTATTTCCAGATGAGGTGCCAAAGCTTGCTGCGAATGATGCAATGGCGGGTGGGCCTGAAGGTCGGCTTCCCATTAGAGATATATCACCGCCAGCGGATTCCATAGCGTTAGCTCTGGAATTACTAGGAAAATCAAAACGGCCATTAATTATTGTTGGACATGGTGCCAGTTTTTCTATGCCTGGAATTATCGAACTCGCTGAGATGTTACGATGCCCTGTGATTACTACTTTTAAAGCCAAAGGGCTCATTGCGGATTCACACCCTCTGGGTGGAGGTGTGTTAGGGAAAAGCGGCACACCCATCGCCAGTTGGGCAATGAATGAGTCCGATTCATTATTAGTATTTGGTGCTAGCTTCAGTAATCATACTGGTATCACCAGTAAGCGTCCTACGATTCAGGTGGATTTTGATGCGATGACGCTAGCTAAATTTCACAAAGTGGATGTGCCTGTTTGGGGTGAAATCGGTGTAACCTGCGAGATCCTAAAAGACAGGTTAAAAGGTAAGATCAATAGTGTCGACCAGGCGCCAGACATAAAACAGCGTTGGGCAATCTGGCGCGAAGAAAAACTACGCCGTAGCGAGGATGATCGTGGAAAAGGAGTGAATTCAGCGGCAATATTTTCTGCAATGACAAGACTGGTGCCGAGTAATGCCATCATTCCTGTAGATGTAGGTAATAATACCTATTCCTTCGGACGGTATTTCGAATGTACAAATCAAACTATCCTCATGTCCGGTTACCTGGGTTCTATCGGTTTTTCATTGCCTGCCGCCATGGGGGCCTGGGCAGCAACTCAGGAAGAAGACCCACACTATAAAGGTCGCAAGGTCGTATCAGTTTCTGGTGATGGTGGATTCGGTCAGTATATGGGGGAGCTAAATACTGCAGTGAAGTACGGCATGAATATAACTCATATACTGTTAAATAATAACGAACTTGGTAAGATTAGTAAGGAACAAAAAGCTGGAAACTGGGATGTTTGGCAAACATCGCTTCACAACCCAGATTTTGCAAAATATGCTGAGTTATGTGGAGCATTTGGTATATCAGTGAATAATAAATCAGAATTGGATGATGCCATTACCGAGGCATTGGGTCATGATGGTCCATCATTGGTAGAAATCCATTCAGACGCGGAATTAATTTAATGAATCTCCCTGAATTAAGATTAGAAGACTGGATAAGTACGCGCGATACCTTGCATGGCTATGCTAAGGTCGTGGGTAAGATCCGTAGTCATTTTATGCCAAAGCAAAAACACTGGTGGCATATTACCTTGCATGCAAGTGCAACGGGTCTAACTACCACTCCAATGCCAATTAAGAGTGGCACTATTGAGCTGCATTTGGATTTTCTGGATCATGATATCCAGATTTCTACAAATCGAAATGAGCGAATACGTATTCCATTAGACGGTCAATCTCCCACATCATTGATGGATGACCTAACGACACTGTTAACCGATCTAGGTATTGATATTACAATTGATGGCACGGGTCTATTAGACATCCCAAATACAGATTATGATTACAACGCCGTAACAAACTATTGGATTGCATTGTCGCAGATTGACTCGGTCTTTAAATGTTTCAAAGGGACGTTGCGGGAAGAAACCGGTCCTGTGCATGTCTTTCCACATCATTTTGATCTCTCCATGAACTGGTTTTCAGGTAACCTTATTCCTGAGGTCGATCCAAATGATGAAGAAAATGCGGATGAGCAAATGAATTTTGGATTTGTCAGTGGTGATGAAGGAATAAAAGATGCATATTTTTATATAACTGCCTATCCAAATCCGGATGGTTGGGGGGATTTTCAACTTCCAGATTATGCTAGCTGGCAACGGCAAGGATGGGTTGGTGCTATATTGTTGTATAAAGATTTACGAGAGCAAAAAGATACAAGCCTAGCTTTACATGATTTTCTTGCTATAACTCATGCCTCAGGTAAGAATTTAATGAAAAAAGATTAAAAATACTAAGTTTATAGGATTAATAACAGTGCTATGTACGGAACAATATTTAATACGATTATCATAATTTTATATATTCCTAAATAGCCATATACAACGATAGGGATTTTATCTTCATCAATTCCAAATAACTTAGCGTGTATTTTGCATATATAGTTTTTAAGTAGCATGATTAATACTGTGCTTAGTAACAATAGTCCAATATTAATTATTGCCATCCATTTGAATAATTCTGTTAGTTGATCTACATTCATCTTTTATTCCCCTGTGTAATAATATTTTTGTCTATATTTATACAATAAATGTAGCTTGAAATAATCTGTTTGTCATTTTTAACTACAGGTATATGTTATATAGTAAGTTATAAATAAATATTTATAGACTAATGATTACAATTTCAAAACAAATTCAGATAGCAGATTCAGAAATAGAAATAACCGGTATACGGG
>JBNMOP010000028.1:0-27166 GCA_051275005.1 Gammaproteobacteria bacterium
CGTGGCCAATTTGGAAGGTACAGACCCGAGTCAGGTCGCTTTGCCAGGCTAGTACCTGTAGATCAACCATTAGTTTGTAGTAGTCAGAAAATTTGTTCGGTGTTCCAACTGGGCCTGCCATTTCCGGAAGTTCTCGATCCGATTGTACTTCCGCCAGTTGAATGCGTCTTTCTACGTCTCGAATTGCATCAAGATATTGATCGATCTTACCGCGATCAGAATGTGGGAGTTTTTCACGAAGTTTTTTTACCTTCATTACCACTGCATCTAGTATGCTTTTATTTTCCTGCATACGTTGCATTCTAATTTTCGGGTCAGTGGTTCCGCTGTCACCAAACATACGTTCGAAGATTACCCTGGGGCGATTCTCCATAGGTAGTGGTGTAGTTTCATTTAACCATGAGACGGTGTTGTAGTAGGCACAACTGTATGCAGATTCACATGCGCCGATAACTTCGGCTGATTCCAGACCAACTTCTAGCGATGCAAGCTGAGTGTGTTTCTTAAACTCCCTCGCTGCCACCTGATCCACCGAGATACCTGCCTGCAAATCAGCCCCCGAGGTCATTTTCGCATGGGTGCCTGTGAGAAATGCCGTACAGGCACGGGGATGATCACCACCAATTTCACCGTCGAGCTTTGCGGCTTCGTTTTGGGATAATCCACCTAGCACCAGCATGCGATCTTTAAAGGGAGCCAACGGTTCCAGTACTGGTGTTAACTTGAATCCTGTGCCCTCGGTAGTGGGGGTAAACTGATCCATTATGATGCCATTGGGTACCTCAATAAACGAAAGTCGGGTCGGTCTTTGTGCATCGCCAATTGCACCGAAGACAGGCATCATTGCATCTAAAAATGGTAGTGCCAAAGTAGCGCCAGCACCCCTTAAGAAAGTACGGCGTGGAATGGATTTGTTAAATATCATCATGGCTTACTAGCCCTCCTCATTTGAAAGGGAACACTGGATACAATTCCGGAAATAATAGATGACCAACTATAGTTTTGATCGGCGGCGTCATTTCGGATCTTGCGGACCGTTGGCAAATCATAATACTCAACACCGCGACCCAGGGCATAGGTAAGTAGCCTTTCAGTAAAGGTGTCGACAAATAGTTCCTTTTTACTCAGTAACACATTTCGTAATCCTACCGGACCATTAAAGCTTGTACCGTCAGGTAAAATTCCAGAGGCATCGATAGGACCGGTGCCTACGCCACTGGTTTCACGCCATCTACCAAGCCCATCAAAATTTTCCAGGGCAAAACCCAGCGGGTCTGTAACCTTATGGCATGCGGCACAGGCGGGGTTGGCACGGTGTTTCTCCATCCGCTCTCTCATCGATAAAATCTTGTTACTAGTATCTTCCTTTAATGTGGGTACATTTGGGGGTGGAGGCGGAGGTGGTGTACCCAACAACTGCTCTAGCACCCACTTGCCACGTATGGTTGGTGCCGTCCTGTTAGGATAGGAGGTAACGGTGAGTATGCTGCCTTGTCCAAGCAGACCCTTGCGCCTTTCATCGGTAATATTTATCCGTTGAAATTCACTCCCATAGATACCTGCTATATCATAGTGTCTGGCGAGACGTTCATTTACAAAGGTATAATCTGAGTTCAACAGATCAACTATGCTGCGATCCTCGTGCAACATGCTTTCAATAAGTAATTCTGTTTCTTTTTGCAAAGCCTGTTGCAGGTTAATATCAAAATCGGGAAATGCCAGCGGGTCTGGTAATACCTGTTCCATGTTTCGGAGAAACAGCCATTGCCCAGCGAAGTTTGTAACCAGTGACTGCGAACGAGGATCTAGCATCATTCGCTTTATCTGTTGATTAAGTATGGCGGGATCGTTGAGTCGACCTTGTTCAGCCAGAGATAGTAGTTCCTCGTCGGGGATGCTACTCCAGAGGAAGAAGGATAGCCGTGTAGCCAGATCCAGATCACTAATGGGGTAGGCCTCACCTGGCGTGACGTCAGCAGGGTCGAATTCCATACGGAACAAAAATTCCGGGGAAACCAATATCATCTGTACTGCCATGCGGATCCCAGTCTCAAAACCTCCTTCACTATTGCCTAGCTGATAGAGATCAAGAAACTCAATGAGGTCCTCGTCTGTCACCGGTCGGCGATAGGCCAGATGGGTCAGGTTCTCTATAATTTCCCTGGCACATTCCTCATCAGATAGGATGTTGGATGGTTGGCAGCTAAAAATCTTCTCGCGGCTTGGGGTATTTCCCGGACCTTCAATATTATAAGGTCCGGCTATTGACAGGTCGCCCACACCCTCAAAAAAAGCCGATTCACGATTACGTAGTCCCAGGCCGGGAGTGGTAATAATCCCTTCGGTTTTAATCTTGTCTTTGACAAATGTCGCCGTAATGGTCCTGGTACCTGCCTTGATCGGGATACGAATCTGCAGATGATCATCTGCAGCGGATTCTTCACCGTGGATCTCAGCAGATTTACCACCCCGGCTAGATGGGGAGATAGTAAAACGTTTTATTTGTTTATTATCCAGACGAATATCCAGTTCCCTGTCTTTATCTAGACCAAGTATTTGATCAAATCGTCCTGTTTGTAGTTTTACCTTGATCAGGTATTCAGCATCCACCGGGAAGTGATGACGAACTATCAATCCACCCCGTGAACCATAAGGCATTTCTCCATTCATGCGATCAAATTGCACGAGGGAGCGTGACAGCTCATAAGTCTTATATGTTGGTAGTAAAGAGGTATCACCAATTGCCAGCCGACTTATTTTTGCAGCGGCGCCCAAATAACGTTCCATTAGAAATGGTGATACGGTGAGGACATCACCAATGTTGTCAAAACCATATCCGATATCATCTGCTGGGAGCAGTGCCGTGCTATCGATCTCCAGTGCCAATAAATCGCGCACGGCATTGGCATACTCAGAACGGTTCAGACGATGCAGGGCAGGACGACCAGGATCTGGATCCATCTCTGCGGATCGATCCAGCTCGGTTGTAAGGTAAGAAATCAATCCATCATAGGTTTGCTCATCTGGTCTTGGCATCCCTGCTGGTGGCATTTGTCGGTTGCGTAGTTTTCGTAGTACCTTTTCCCATTGAGCTGTGTTTTTGGTTACATTTTCAGGGTCTAGGTGATCGAGTTGTAGTCTGGCTGTTTTCAGGGTTTCATTGTGACAGGTCACACAATATTTGTTGAGGGTATCGCGATGGTCGGAACCCTGAGTCGCGGCGTTGAGGTTTCCTGAAACTAAAAGTGCGAGAGATAGCCAACTGCAGAACAGGATTTGAGACGATTTGTGCATTTTAATGAGCCCCCCCCACGAGCTAGTGCCAGACCACATTCATTTGGCCAGGAAATCAATTGTATCTGGATGATTATATGACCTATGTAGATAAGGTCAATGAAAACACAAAAGAGAATAAAATCTCTTAAAAAGGACGTTTTTCCCTTATTAATTAACAATTAGAGAGAGGCTGGATTTTTGTCAATTCAGCCTGAGATCAGCGAATTTCAGAGAAAGAAGATTAAAAGCAAAGATATGTCACTCGATTGCCCTTTCGGCA
This sequence comes from Gammaproteobacteria bacterium, assembly GCA_051275005.1. Classification (GTDB taxonomy): domain Bacteria; phylum Pseudomonadota; class Gammaproteobacteria; order Eutrophobiales; family Eutrophobiaceae; genus Eutrophobius. Next base: position 3,557 of record JBNMOP010000028.1, read on the forward strand.
ACGACTTTTACACCGGAGGCATCAAGAGGCTTAGCCCCTAATGACAAAAACAGATCGGCCGTATCTTTTCGAAAGATACGCGGGGTTTGATTATAGTTGTCGCCCATACCTTCAGTGACTAAGGCATATGATATGCTCAGCGGGGTTTGTCCAAAAATATCCATGATATTAGGGTTGGCACCATTTTCAACGAGAATCCTGATAATATCGTTTCGACCTTGATAGGCGGCAGCATGTAAAGCTGTCCAGCCAAATGGCCCGACCTCATTAACATTTGCTCCTAATTCCACCAGTCGTTTGACAATATTCGTAGCTGCGACAACTGCATCATCAGTAAAAGAGTCAGCAGGGCTGGCAGCAGCTCCAGCAGCCACCATTAAGGCAGTAGTATTTTGTTCTGTCGCAATAAATGGGTCTGCCCCGGCATCCAATAGGGCAAATACCACATCGAGATTATTCACAGACGCTGCCGAAATTAGAGGTGTTGCCCCACCCATGGTTACCCTGCTGCCATAACGACCACCTTGTTTGCCCTTTGGGAGTTGGATATTGGGATCAGCACCATATTCAAGAAGTGCTTTGGTTATTGCCACCGGAGAGCCTACACCCTGGTAAAGGACAGACCTGCCGTTCTTATCCATAAGATTTGGGTCGGCGCCTTGCTCTAACAGTATATTTAGGACCTCTTCAAAATTTCCAATACTGGCAATCATTAGGGCAGTTAAGTTGGATTCGCAGTCCATATTATCGTTATTCGCGCCAGCAAGATCTTCATATCGAATTCTTTTTGCCGGGCCGGACTTACACATGGCATCATTCACATTTGCACCTGCTTCAAGCAGACTTTTGACAAGCTCCCCATGCCCCAGCCGTGCCGCAAACAGCAAAGGTGTGAACCCGCTATTAGAACGGACATTAACATCAGCCCCTTGCTTAATGAGTAGTTCTGCTACTTGTTGATATCCTTCTGCAACCGCCCACATCAGTGCATTCTGGCCACGATTTATTTCCATAATGTTGGGATCAGCCCCATATTCAAGTAGCAATTTCACCGCCTCAAATCTACCGCGATTAGCAGCGGCCATGAGTGGGGTCTCGCCAGATAACAAACCAAGATTGGGAAATGCACCTGCTTTTAGCAGGTTCTCTATCATGGATGCATCGGCATTAGCGGCAGCTAAATATAGTGCGGTTGCGCCATAGTCATTGGCCGTATTCATCTCAGCTTCGGCGTTAATTAAAAGATATTCCAACATTGTCTGATCATTTCGCCAGGCGGCATGGGCGAGGGCAGTAGTGCCGTCCGCAGATGGCTGATTTACATTTTCACCAGATTTGATAAGGGATATGACACTATCTATATCACCATGTTTTGCTGCATCAGTTAGCTCTGTACTTTTTGCAATCATGCACAATGATAATAGCGAGATTGCCAGTAGCAGTTTTATATTCATTTTCATATGTTTATCTCCTGAAACAGGCTAGACCGATGGTAATAACAATTTGCCAGTGCTGTCGCCCAGGGAATCAACCTTGACACCTGCCTTGTCGAGCATTGTCAGAAACAAATTATTCATGGGTGTTCCTTTGGGATAACGCACATGCATTCCACCTTTGATTCCCTTGACGCCACCTGCAAACAACAGGATGGGAAGATCATGAAATATGTGCAGGTTGCCATTACTCAGCGCACCGCCATGCATCATCAAAGTATGATCCAATAATGAGCCTTCACCGTCGGGTGTTGATTGCAGTTTGTCCAGATAATAGGCCAGCATTTTCGCATGGAAAATATTAACCTGGATTGTTTTGGCAATCTTTTCCGGATCACCCTGGTGATGCGTAACAGAATGATGTGAATCCCCAAAACCGAGTTCCGGGTATGCTCGGTTACTCATTTCATGACCAATCTGAAAGGTACAAACTCTCGTCATATCACTTTGCCAGGCCAGAACCTGTAAATCTGCCATCAATTTATAAAATTCAGAAAATGTATCCGGTGTGCCTACAGGTCCAGCCATTTCAGGTAATTCTCTGTCGGATTGTGCCTCGGCTACCTCCAGGCGTCTTTCTACATCGCGAATAGCTTCAATATATTGATCTACCTTATCACGATCACCTGCAGCCAGACGTTTGCGCAGACGTGAAATATCATCCATCACTGCGTCCAAAATACTGCGATTTTCTTCCATGCGGGCCATCCTGACCTTGGGATCGGTACTACCACTCTCACCAAACAGGCGTTCAAATATAACGCGCGGTCTGTTCTCCATAGGCAATGGATTGCTTTCAGTACGCCAGGAGATGGTATTGTAATAGGCACAACTGTAAGCAGATTCGCAGGCACCAACAACTTCAGATGATTCCATACCGACTTCCAGGGATGCCAGTTGAGTGTATTTACCAAATTCCCTGGCGGCTATTTGATCAACCGAAATTCCGGCCTGCAAGTCTGCACCCGAGGTCATCTTGCAATGTGTTCCGGTTAGAAAGGCAGCGCAGGCCCTGGAGTGATCTCCTCCAAGTTCGCCGTCGAATTGCCTGGCTTCATTTTGGTCAAGGCCACTTAATACGAGCATACGATCTTTGAAGGGAGCAAGAGGCTCAAGCACTGGTGTCAATGCGTATCCTGCCCCTTCTGTAGTGGGGGTAAATTTATCCATGATGATACCATTGGGAACTTCTATAAAAGACAGTCGTGTGGGTCTGTCATTATCACCAATGGCTGCGAAGACCGGTATCATGGCATCGAGAAAGGGTAAAGCCACAGTAGCGCCAACACCTTTCAGGAATGTACGACGGGGGATGGATTTATTAAATATCATCATAGACTGGTTCTCCTCATCTGAAAGGGAATACTGTTTACTATACCGGTAATAATTGATGACCAACTATAATTATCTTCGAATGCATCCCGGCGAATCTTTCTTATAACTGGTTTATCATAAAACTCTACACCTCTACCGAGGGCATAGGTAAGTAGTCTCTCGGTAAACGTCTCGACAAACAGGTCTTGCTTGCTGATTAATACCTCACGAAGTCCTGTAGGTCCATCAAAGGTAGTCCCGTCCGGTAAAATCCCTGATGAATCTATGGGAACAGTACTAGTGCCTGAGGTTTCACGCCAACGGCCCAGACCATCGAAGTTCTCCAGAGCGAAGCCTAGTGGATCCATCACCTTATGACAGACGGCACAAGTAGGGTTAGCACGGTGTAATTCCATCCGTTCTCGCATGGTCAGTGCCTTGGTATCTTTGTTTTCTTTTAATGAAGGTACATCAGCTGGTGGCGGTGGAGGTGGTGTTCCCAATAATTGTTCCAGCACCCATTTACCGCGTATTGTTGGCGCAGTTCTGTTTGGATAAGATGTTACCGTTAGTATACTGCCTTGGCCGAGCAATCCTTTTCGACGATCATCAGTAATCTTGACCTTTCGAAATTCAGGACCAAATATCCCCTCAATACCGTAATGTCTTGCCAGGCGTTCATTTAGGAAAGTGTAGTCAGAATTCAGTATGTCTACTACGCTTCGATTCTCTCGTAACATATTTTCAATAAGCATTTCGGTTTCTTGCTGCATTGCCTGCCTGAGGTTTTCATCAAAGTTAGGAAAGGCAACGGGATCAGGCAAAACTCTTTCCATATTTCTAAGAAACAGCCATTGTCCGGCAAAATTTTTCACCAACGAACTTGATCTGGGGTCATTAAGCATACGCTGTACTTGTGCAGCCATTACTAAGGGATCTTTCAGCTGTCCATGTTCCGCTATATTAAGGAGTTCCTCATCGGGAATGCTGCTCCATAGGAAAAAAGATAATCGTGTCGCGAGATCTATGTCATTTACAGCGTATGTACCACCAGGTTTTACATCCGCTGGATCGAACTCCATACGGAATAAAAATTCAGGAGATACCAATAGTTTTTGTAATGCCATCCTGATACCGGTTTCAAAACCTCCCTTGGCCTTACCAATTTCGTAAAGCTTAAGAAAAACGGGTAGGTCTTCATTTGTTATGGGTCGACGGTAAGCGCGTCGCGCCAGGGAGGATATGATTTTACTAGCACAAATATCCTCGATGTCGCCCAGAGAAGGATGACATATAAAAATTTTGTTACGGTTGATTGTATCTCCTGGTCCCATAACATTAAATGGGCCAACAATTGAGAGTGTGCCTACTCCTTCAAAAAAAGCCTGTTCTCTGTTTCGGATCTCCGCTGCCGAATAGCGTTTCGGTTCACCTTCTGATTTGGTGGAATCTTTAATAAATGTTGCAACTATTGAGTGGGTTCCGGCTTTGATAGGAACTTGGACCTCTAAGTGTTCATCAATCTTCTCATTTACAACATTAATATCAACATTACCTAGCTCGCCTGCCTCAATGATAAATCTACTCAATTTTTCATCGTCAAGGCGGATATCCATTTCGCGTTGCTTTTCCCTTCCCAGGACCTGACCGTACCGACCAGTTTGTAGTTTAACTTTAATCAAATATTCACCATCCACCGGGAAGTGATGTTCGATGGCAACGCCACCTTGAGAACCATAGGGTAAATCTGAGCCCATCCAGTCTTCTTGCATCAATGTCCCAGGCAGGTCATAGGTCTTGAAGCTTGTAGATATACTTGTATCACCAATAGCGAGGCGACTAATTTTTGCAGCGGCGGCTAAATAACGTTCCATTAAAAATGGCGATATAGTAAGCACATCACCAATGTTATCGAAGCCATAGCCTATCTCGTCAGCAGGTAATAATTCCTTACTATCTATTTTTAGTCCCAATAAATCGAAAATTGCATTGGAATATTCTGTTCGGTTGAGGCGATGCACGTCCGGACGACCTGGATTGGGATTCTGTTGGGCATTGTTATCCAGCGCTGTTTCAATATGTGCAATCAAACCATCGTAGGTAGCATCATCAGGACGCGGCATCCCGGCTGGGGGCATTTGCCGATTGCGGAGTTTTCGTAATACCTTTTCCCATTGTTGTGGGTTTAAACCGACATTATCTGGATTCAGATTGTCGAGCATTAGTCCCGCTGTTTTCAGGGTCTCGTTATGACAGGAGACACAATATTGATTGATGGTATTTCCATGGGTAGAGGTTAAAGACGCTTGTGCATGTGCATTTGCATTTCCAACTATGAATAATAAAAAACCCAGACAAGACAAGATCAGGTAATCAGACGTCTTATGCATTCATTTTCCCCTTGCATAAAGATGTGATGAAGCTGCAAATTTTAAAATAGAACCAGTATTCTTTGAATACAGAGATTGAGGTTAACGCGATCTCTGATATAACTCAATATCTTAAGGAGGTAAATATTTATATAATAATTACAATGGGTTATAGACTATTAATTATTACAAATTATTGTGTAGTCTACTTTGTGTGACAACCCTTCAGATCGCCTTCAATTACAGAACGAAATTTTTCTCTGGCATCCCCAAGTACCGGATCACCATGTGCTGGTAAAACATGACTAAATTCCAGTTCCAGGATAGAACGAACTTCATTAATTTCAGGTTTTGCAAATTTCAGCCAACCTGGTCCTACATTGTAGGGTTCATAAAAACCCATTTTTTTCATCATAATTTTGGCGAATAAGTTAGCATATTTATCTGGCTTCGCCGTGTTTTGTAGAGAATCACCGGTAATTAATATACCGCCTTCTCTATTAATAATAGCGATGGCCTCACTGGGTTGTGAGCTCTTAAAAATTTTCAGCGAACTATCCTTGATTGGGAGCTGATTATTATCATCAGATAACCAAACATCAGGTTCCATATATATGTCATTTTCTGACACCTTTTCGCTTAATTTCCTGGTGTACGCTTGTCCTTTAATTGCATATATTTTTGCGTCATATCGTTCTCTATAAAAACCATCATCTCTGCCATGGAACCCGGAGAGTCTAACGACATTTTTTATTGTTCCTAATTTTTCCAGTTCCTCCAATCCTTTATCATTTAATCGCATTGAATTAAAAATTGTTAAATCATTGCTGTCACTGTCTTTTACAATGGTCATGGAGCGGGAGATTTTCATCGGCAATATCATAGGCATTTTAACGGCACCTTTTACAAACCATATGCCATCAAAAATAGATGTTATTTCACCGTGCGCCAACGCAGGATAATGTTTAATTTTATGGTCTCGTTCAGACATAAATTCCTCAAGGTTGATATTAGTTTATTAGATAGAATGATTATAAATATTATCGCATTATTTCAATTAATTTTTTCAAGACTCATCATTAAGACACCACAATATGCGGGATTATTTGGCGACAGACTGGAACTAACTCCTTTCTTCGATTCATTTATTATTTTTCGATAATTTTTATAAAATGCCCAGGTAGGCGTTGGTTGATAAGTTAAGTCTATTTCCAGTTCTTTTAAAATTAATTTAGTAGTAGTAGGTTTAATTAATATTTCTTTGTTAGGTCTGTAATAAGTTTGTATCACAGTTGCAAGAGTCCATTTTGCCATCTTCCTTTTGTAAAGTTCATCTACTAGCGTTTCAAACCCATGTTTTTCTTTACCATGCAAAATATTAAAGTATGCTTCAGCAAATTTTTTTTGTCTTTTGTAACCAATGAGGCAATCATGTTTTTAAACTTTGGCTTTTCAAACATGGATACCATAGAAGAACGACTGACAATCCTGATAATTTCACTTAATATAAAATCCACATCATCAAAATTATTCTTTTTTAAATTATTTTGAGCCAATTCAACCAGTTTAGTTACCTTATGTTTTTTACCAAGGGCATCCATTTCCGGGTGTGTGAAGCCCCCGGAAAATCTATGTAAAAATCTCTTTTCGGCCTCTTTAAGTGCTTTACTGTTCATATTATTTTTACATTCCGGATAACCAGTTTTATTTACTCTATTCTTAATGCTTGTAAAAAACAAGTTAAATTCGAAAGTTGATATAAATTGTATAACCACTCCAATCTTTTAAAAAAATCATATATATAATTTGTTTTAAATAATTAATGCTATAACTTTAGAGTATAATTATTCGAATGAAGTATAAAAATCGAAGCGGGTGTCCTATATCATTTTCTATGTCATCATTTGGTGATAAATGGACATTACTGATTCTGCGGGAAATAATAATTCGTCATAAAAAATATTACGACGAAATTCTTGCAATGGAAGAGGGTATATCTACCAATATTTTGGCTGATCGACTAAAAGACATGGGGGATTTAAAACTCATTACCAAAAGAAATGATCCTGAAAATAAACGGCGATGGATATATGAGCCGACTGAAAAAGCACTGGATCTCATACCAACTTTTTTTGAACTTATCTTGTGGGCGGGTAAACATGATCCTTATACAGCAGTAACCAAGTCTCATGTTGACTCATTTACAAAGAAACGCTCGCAAACTATAAAACAGTGGCGAAAATATTTTAATAAAGAAACTTTATAATTATTATTAAATATTCTATATGCTTAATAGTATGAATTTAATTTTTAAAGAGTAATCAATCAGCAAATTATTTAATTATTTAATTATTTAATCGCTATACTGAAATAATATTCATTATCATGTTAATAGGTCAGCAAATGGATGCTCAATTAGTAACTCAAGATGTTCTGGATTCAGAATTGGAATCAATCTGGTTGCCCTATACGGCTAACCGAACATTTAAACAAAAACCTCGTATTATCGAGTCTGCAGATGGGTTTAATTACAGGACAGTAGAAGGTCGATCTGTAATGGATTCCTTTTCTGGTTTGTGGACCACTGGATTAGGTCATTGTCATCCAAAGATCGTTGACGCCGTACAACAGCAGGTGGCAAAACTGGATTATTCCATGGGTTTTCAGATAGCTAATTCAACGGCCATTGTTGCAGCAAATAAATTAATGGCAACTGCACCTGACACATTCAACAAGGTTTTTTTTACTAACTCCGGATCCGAGGCAGTGGACACAGCCTTGAAGATAGCATTGGGATATCATAAATTAAAAGGTGAAGATACTCGTACTCGATTTGTCGGCAGGGAAAAGGGGTATCATGGTTGTAATTTTGGAGGAACCTCCGTAGGCGGTATCCCAGCAAATCGTCAATTATTTAATGGTGGATTATTACCTCAGGTTGATCATCTTCCACATACCTTAAGCCACGAACATAATAAATTTAGTAAGGGTCAGCCATCCTCGGGAGCTCATCTGGCCGATGACCTGCAACGCATTGTAAATTTGCGAAAGGCTGAAAATATCGCCGCGGTAATTGTAGAGCCAGTGTCAGGTTCAGCAGGAGTGATAGTCCCGCCTGTGGGCTACCTGGAGCGGTTACGCGAGATTTGTACACAACATGGAATTTTGTTGATTTTTGACGAGGTAATTACAGCCTTTTATCGCATTGGTACACCATTCGGCTGTCAGCGTTTCAATGTCATGCCGGATATTATTACTACGGCAAAAGGTATTACCAACGGTGTCATTCCTATGGGGGCAGTATTAGTACATGATGATATTTACAATACATATATGCAGGGGGCAGATGAGGGTATTGAGTTGTTTCATGGTTATACCTATTCTGGTCATCCTGTTGCAGCCGCCGCTGCAGTGGCTTCGTTAGATATTTATGCCGAAGAAGACATTAGTTCTCAGGTAGTAAAACTTGAACCATTATTTGAAGCAGCCATTCATGCATTGTGCGACGCTAATCATGTCATTGATATTAGAAACTTTGGTCTCATGGGTGCTATTGAACTTGCTCCTCGTGATGGCGCTCCTGGTGCCAGGGGGATGGAGGCTCATATAAAGTGTTTCGAAAATGGTTTGATGATCCGTAATGGGTTGGATACCCTGCAATTCGCACCGTTCTTTACCTCCACAGCGGATGTAATTGAGCAGACTTTTGCAATCCTTCGCAAGGTCTTGGAAAGTATAGATTGATGGTGCGAACACTCGATAAAATCCAGTCAGAACATTTAGACTGTCTCGGCCATTACATCAACGGCGGTTACACCGTTGGAACCGAAAGAATGGGGGATGTCTATAATCCCGCTACCGGTACTGTGATCAAACAGGTTGCCTATGCCGATGCCGAGCATGTGGATCAGGCAATCATCGCCGCTGAGCAGGCGTTTCCGGCATGGCGAGCCACCACACCCATTAATCGTGCCCGGATCATGTTTCGATTCAAGCAATTATTAGAAGAACATGCCGATGAAATAATTAGACTTATCACTGAGGAAAATGGCAAGGTACTCGATGATGCCCGAGGTGAGTTTAATCGCGGTGTCGAGATTATTGAATATGCCTGCGGTGCACCGGAATTATTAAAAGGGGAATACAGTAAAAGCGTAGGTACTAATATTGATAGCTGGTCTGAATTTCATCCCGTGGGTATTGTCACCGGGATCACGCCATTTAACTTTCCGGTCATGGTTCCCCTGTGGATGTATCCCATGGCATTGATTTGTGGTAATTGCTTTATCTTAAAACCTTCTGAAAAAGACCCTGGCTCCTCATTATATATAGCCGATCTTTTGCAAAAGGCGGGGCTGCCCGATGGTGTATTTAATATTGTTAATGGCGACAAGGAGACTGTGGATCTTCTATTAACAGATGATCGCATTGCCGCCGTAAGTTTTGTGGGCTCGTCTAGTATTGCTGAATATATCTATAAGACCGGGGCTGTATACGGCAAACGAGTACAGGCACTGGGAGGTGCCAAGAATCACGCAGTGGTTATGCCCGATGCGAATATAGATAACACGGTAAAATCATTAATCGGTGCCGCGTATGGTTCATGTGGAGAAAGATGCATGGCCATCTCTGTTGTGGTCTGTGTTGGTGATGATATTGCAGACGAAATGGTAAAAAGACTCTCCAATGAAATAGGTCAATTCAAAATCGGTAACGGCATGGACAAGGGTAACGACCTTGGGCCACTTATTACAAAAGAACATATGCAAAAGGTTCTGTCTTATATCGATATTGGTGTTGAAGAAGGCGCTAGTCTGGTGGTGGACGGGCGAAATTATTCTGTTGCTGATTTAGAAGAAGGTTTTTTCATTGGTGGTTGCCTGTTCGATAACGTAACACCTGAGATGCAGATCTGCCAGGAGGAGATATTTGGCCCGGTATTATGTGTTGTACGTTGCGAAAACCTGGAGCAGGCGATGCAAGTTATCAATCAAAATCCTTATGGAAATGGAACGTGTATATTTACAGAGGACGGTGGTCTTGCGCGCTATTTCTCTGACAACATTAATGTTGGTATGGTGGGTGTTAATGTACCTTTACCCGTCCCGGTTGCCTATCATAGTTTTGGCGGATGGAAACGCTCCTTGTTTGGCGATCTGAGTATTTATGGTCCGGACTCTGTGCGGTTTTACACTCGGCGCAAGACCATCTCACAACGATGGTCGACAGACTCGTTGGAAAAAGCTCAGTTTTCTTTTCCAAGTAATGAATAATTTGCCGATGTCATACCCGCGATACTGCCCCTGGATATATGCTGGAATTCAGTAATATAAATAATCATACTTTAACGTTTAATAAATTAATTATGGAATCATCTATATGATCGCAGGACTCCCCATAGAAGCGTGGTTACTACTCGCATTCTCCATAGGCGTCCCTCTGGCGATAGAATTTAAATTCTTTCTTACACATCGTAATAAAAAACAAAAATCCAATGAGGGCTTTAAATCATGACCTCATCGGCCACCATAATCGGCGTATTGGTTGTCTACTTGTTGATCTTGCTCATTATCGGTTACTGGGGAGGGAAGGAATCGAAAGATGTTAAGGGTTATTATGTCGCAGGTAAGAAACTTCCTGCTTGGGTTATTGCTTTTAGCACGAATACCACAGGAGAAAGTGCCTGGCTAATATTGGGCCTAACTGGTATGGGCTATCTCATAGGTGTCCATGCATTCTGGGTGATACTGGGTGAGGTTATGGGAGTGACATTAGCGTGGGTATTGGTTGCCAGACCCTTTAAGGAATATACCGATCGCTACGATGCTATTACCGTCCCCGATTATCTTGCAAGCAGGTTCCGGGATAACACCCATACTCTTCGAATCTTGAGTGCAGTTATTATCTTTAGTATGGCGGCGTTTTATATCGCCGCTCAAATAACTGCATCAGGAAAGGCCTTTGAATCATTCGTAGGAACCAGCTATGAAATGGGTGCCATTATAGGTGCGGTCATCATTCTTTATTACACCACCGTTGGAGGGTTTAAAGCAGTAGCTTACAGTGATTTATTGCAGGGCGTTTTGATGGTAGCTTGTTTGTTGATTCTTCCCATTGTTGGCATCTCAGCGGCGGGAGGTTGGACAGAGATGATAACCAGCTTGGGCAGTATTGATTCAAACTTGCTAAAGCCCATGGGTGAACATGGGATAAGTGGCTTAGGGATCGCCAGTGCCTTGGGATTTGTTGCCATAGGTTTTGCCTTTCTCGGATCTCCCCAACTTTTAATCCGTTTTATCTCAGCAAAAAATACAGACACAATTACTAATGCCAGTATGATCTCCGTATTCTGTGCAATTATCTTTGATATTGGTGCAATTTTCTCAGGCATGGCAGGAAGAGTCCTGTTCCCGTTACTGGAAGACCCTGAAACTATATACCCCTTGATGGGAACAGAATTATTTCCTGCTGCCTTTACAGGGATATTTTTGGTAGTGGTACTCGCAGCGATAATGTCTACGGCTGATTCATTGTTGATTCTGGCATCCTCGGCTGTAGTGCGTGATGTGATTCAAAAAGTTTTTCAACCAGGTTGGAGTGATAAAACTTTTTCTCGTTGGGGTAAAGGAGTAACCGTAGTCCTGGGTGTTATAGCACTGGCATTGGCCCTGCCTGAGGTCAGAGTAATCTTTTGGTTTGTGCTGTTTGCGTGGTCTGGCCTTGCCTGTTTTACGCCGGTGATCCTTTGTTCGTTGTTCTGGAAAGGGACTACACTGGCTGGTGCTATTGCAGGTTTAGTGGCTGGATTTGGTACGACTGTGTTGTGGGTGTTGGTACTAAAGGAACACTTCTATGATCTTTACGAAATGATACCAGGCTTTGCAATGGGTTTTCTCGCAACTATTATTGTTAGTCTTTTTACTAAAAAACCGGAAGGTGCAATTGAAGAATTTTATGCGGTACACAAGTCAGTTGGATCACCATTTAAAAAACCGATAAATGATTAATTTATAAAATATATAAGAAACAGTATTCGATATGGGAACATTACATACTAAGTTTGAAGAATTATTTTTATTAGCGGACGTTCGCATAAATGGCGACAGAGCTTGGGACATACAGGTTCATGACGACCGTTTATACTCTCGTATACTCAACAAGGGTACTTTGGGTATGGGTGAGGCTTATATGGATGGCTGGTGGGACAGTGATAGTGTAGATCAACTTATTACTAGGCTAATTAATGCAAGACTGCGTAAGAAAATTGCGCCGCTTTCATTAATTTGGCCAACAATTCGCGCAAAAATATTAAACCTCCAGAACATAAGTCGAGCGTTCCAGGTGGGAGAGGAACATTATAATCTTGGCAATGATCTGTTTGAACGTATGCTAGATAAGCGAATGACCTACTCGTGTGGTTATTGGAAGAACGCCTATAATCTTGATGCTGCTCAGGAGGCGAAATTGGACCTTATTTGTCGCAAGATCGGATTACAAAAAGGACAAAAGGTGCTGGATATCGGATGTGGGTGGGGTAGCTTTGCCGGATTTGCAGCGGAGCATTATGGTGTTGAAGTGTTTGGTGTAACAGTTTCAAGTGAGCAAGGTAAATGGATTGAAGAGCGCTATGCTCACTTACCTGTAAAGGCTGTGGTAAAGGACTACAGAGAATTGGAAGGACAATATGACCATATTGTTTCTATAGGTATGTTTGAACACGTAGGCAGAAAAAATTATCGAGAATTTATGCAAGTGGCCAAAAGATGTTTGAAACCAGGTGGATTATTTTTATTACACACCATTGGTAGGCCAGTTACACGCAATGCCGCTGAACCCTGGGTAACAAAATATATTTTTCCTAATGCCCAACTTCCCTCTATCGCAGACATCTCCTCATCTATTGAAAAGCTTTTTGTCATGGAAGACCTGCATAATATTGGCGCAGATTATGATAAAACTCTCATGGCTTGGCATGAGAAATTTGAGCAATGTTGGCCAGAATTCAAAGATAAGTATGATGATCGATTTTACCGTATGTGGCGATATTATCTGTTATCTAATGCAGCTTCCTTCCGGGCAAGAAGTACGCAATTATGGCAAATGGTATTTTCTCAAGATGGTGTACCGGGCGGGTATGATAGGGTGAGTTGAGAACAATATCCGAGATTGTCTTAATACTAGTAATCCATTGCATATATGTAAATTTGTTAAAAAGTCTCCTGACAAGTAGTTGAATCAGGACTGTGCAAAATCACTTAGCGCCTCCCAAATCACTAGCAATACGTTTCATCACAGAATATGTTACAAATATATTGTTATTAGTCAAATATCATCCGAGTCATAGCTTAATAACTGTCTCGATGTCTAAGCCAATCCATCGTATAGGGCAGATCATCTTCATCACGTCCTTTGGGAGCGATATCAAGTATATGATATGCCGTATTCAACATATCCAGTCCGCGTCCATAGGTTGAATACGTGTGAAAAATGCCATCTTCATTCTTAATAAATGCACTGGCACCTGGTGCCTCTTCGCTGGGAAAGGTTCCAGGACGGTAGTTGTAATAGACCTCTCCTGATTCTATATTTTTTTTATCGAACGTTATATTGAAGTCGTGGTTAAATTCATTCCCTGCAGATGATACCCACTTTGTAGTCCAGCCCATTCGTTGTTTGAATGCCTGTATTTTTTCTATAGGTGCTCTTGATACTAACAAGAAAGTTACATCCCTATGTGCCAGGTGTTCTGGCAGGTTCTGAAAATTATCAGTCCAGAATGAACAACTTTTACAACCGGCTTCCCAGTCTGGTCCAAACATAAAGTGATATATGACTAGCTGACTTTTTTCGTTGAATAAATCAGTTAATGTCTCTGATCTATCGGTTCCCTGAAAGGTATAATCTTTTTCAATTTTAACTCAGGGTAATGTTCTTCTTTTTTGACTAAGCTCATCTCGCTTACGTGTAAACGCTTTTTCTTCTTTTAGAAGCTCTTGTCTTGCTATAAGCCATTCTTCACGCGAGGTAATTTTATTGTTCATACTGGCTCTTCATTGTTTAAGAAGTGTGAAAATATTAATGATATTTAAAATATATTTATAGATTAAGATGTGCCTTTAAAGTAAAGGATTTTATATGAAATATTTTTATAAAATATTATGCCTGTTTATATTGCTTATTCCAAATATGGTATCCGAAGTGAATGCTCAGGGTAAATGGTGGGAAAAGGCCACATCAATATTCAAGAAGCAAGATATTATAAGTACATCGACTAAACCGAATTTGGGAGAGATTGGTGATGCTTTTAAAGAGGCTCTGCGCATTGGATCTGAGACCGTGGTAAATAAATTAGGTGCCAATGATGGGTTTAATGCTGACCCGGCGATTCATATTCCATTACCTAAAAAATTAAATACGGTTAAATCAATGTTATCAAAAGTTGGTATGTCTGGTGTAGTTGAAGACCTGGAAATTAAATTAAACCGCGCTGCTGAAGTAGCAACACCAAAAGCTAAACAACTTTTTATTAAATCAATTTCAAATATGACATTTTCTGATGTTATGAACATCTATGAAGGGCCTGATGATTCCGCCACTCAATATTTTAAAGAAAACATGACTCAATCTTTACGAAATGAAATGCGTCCAATAGTAGAATCAAGCCTTTCAGAAGTCGGGGCAGTCAAGTCGTATGATAATGTTATGAGTTAGTATAAATCTTTACCTTTTGTGCCAGATATTAAAAGCAAATTTAACAGACCATGTTTTAGATAAAGGTATGGACGGAATATTTTATTATATAGCAAAAGAGGAAGCTGCCATTCGCACTAATCCTGTAAAACAAACCACAGATTTATTAAAAAAAGTATTTTCCATTGACTAAAGAAATAAAATTTATTTTTAGTGTATGAGATTATTTATAACTATTTTATTAGTTATTATTATCTCTATAGGAATTCTAGATTAAAATTTTATGCATCATTGTTTCCAGCGTTAATTAATATGGATAATTCCTGATACTGCTTAAAATATTGATGAAGTAAATCAGTAAGTCCAATTAATTGTTCTTTACGTTTTGTAATTTGGTCATCTTTAATTTTGGTGTATTCTGAAAACAGTATTCGCTCGTTATTATAAAAAATTAATGGGTCATTATTTCGTGGAAATACCACGCGTTCTAGTTCTATCAAAGAATAGGCAATATCATACGGTATTAGGTTCTGTGCGAGGAATTCATAATTATTCTGAATTATGAGTAAATTACTCTTTGCATTACTTGTTTCGTTTCCTTGTTGAGTATTGTGGCTGCTCAGAATTTGTCCAAAATTAATAAATAAGGCATGATTTTCGAGACTTGGTATTTTCACATTTTGATCATTCTCTAAAACTGATTCAAGTAATGCAATATCAGTAGAGAGTATATTTTGATACATGGAGTTAAATCGAATTGAAATGGACGCATGATTCTTATCTGAGAAATTCTGGGATAGTTGAATACCTAGCGTCGCAGTGAGAATAATGAAAGTAGCACTAATTACCCATTCCCGTCTATTTGATGATGATTTATTGTTAACAGGTTTATTTGTTGATTCTATCGGAGAATTAATACCGTTTGGCATATCATTTATAAGAGGCCGTAATGGCGTGTTTTTAACCATATCTACACAATTTTATTACAAGGAAATCTGCCTAAATTATTTTTTCTACTGATTAGTATGTTCAATATCAATATTTTTATAATTAATAAAAAATATATGGACAAGGAAATTACTTTGGTATTTGATTATTCATATTGTAATGTAGCAATTGATTTTATATCAAAATATCAGAAAAAAAATTTTGGCTATGAAACTTATCAAATATCAGGATATTATAATACTAATTATGGTTAAGTATAAATATGTAAAGAATAAGGAGTGTCATTTGGCTTGACGGTTTATACATTGCTTTATCTATAAAATTATTAATCCAAAAAGGAGATATGTGGTTATATATATAATTTGAAATATGAGTAACAAACAAATAAATTGGATCGAGACAACATCAAGCATCAGTGATCGGTTGATATTTTTAAGAAATAAAAAAAAATTAACCCTGGCATATGTGGCTAAACTATTTAATGTAAATAAATCGACAGTATTAAGGTGGGAAACAAACGAGTATTGGATGAGGCTCGAAACTGCCAACAAGCGTTTATTGTTAATGCAACTGGTAGAACTTTATCAGGCTGATTACGGCTGGGTCTTACACGGAAGGTCAGGTATCAAAGAACTAAATACCAATATTTTATTGATAGATGATGATGTAACCAGCTTATCGATATTGACATTAATAACAAAGTCACTACTCGCAACTGATTTTAAATTATTCAGTTTTATTGAACCCTATTTGGCTTTGGACTGGGCAGAAAAACATTCATCTGCGTTTGTTTTTTGCGATTATAGAATGCCTGGAATGAAAGGTGATGTGTTTATGAAACGATTAAGAGTTATAAATACTTACGAGACTACACCCATAATCGCAATTACGCAGGTTCGTGAGCCGGGGATGTTTGAAAAATTGATAGATGCAGGTGCAACACACGTCATGCAAAAGCCGGTAAATCAGGAAAAATTACAGGTCTTATTAAAAACGTATAATTGTTTTTAATCTTGGATGTTAATGCTTGTCACTGAAATAATTTATTTACCTTTAACAACAGCCTGTAC
Organism: Gammaproteobacteria bacterium; assembly: GCA_051275005.1. Taxonomy (GTDB): domain Bacteria; phylum Pseudomonadota; class Gammaproteobacteria; order Eutrophobiales; family Eutrophobiaceae; genus Eutrophobius. Next base: position 20,441 of record JBNMOP010000028.1, read on the forward strand.
AGATTACCAGTTTGTTTTAACCTCGATACCAATTCCAAAATTAGTATTATCCGAGCGTCTATACTGATTTATTCGATATTCCGCGACCGCATAAAGCTTTTTAAATATCCTAATACCAAATTGGTTTTCACTGACAATATTGTCACGTTTTCTCCCAGTACTCGATATCTCATTAATATTTTGATCTAGAAATCCGCTTAAATATAAACGATCAGAAATATACGGGAAGGTTATTTGATATGCATGTGATATCTGCCAGCCTCCAACCTCTCGTTGATCAAATCGTTTTGGAAAGAGATGTACACTGTAATTTAAATGTATTGCATTAAAAATTTTCTTCATTACCTCTGTACTGCTCATTCGCCAACGGGCGCCCACATGGATAGTATCGTTATCGCTACCTTTTCGAATAGTGTCCTGGATCACAAGGTCTATGGTAGATTGATCTGCAATCTGCCACCTCAAATTTTGTTCGGTAATTTGGAATTTAAGTGAACCGGCATGAAATAACCCGCCGAAATTTACAAAGCTGAAATATGAGAATCTGGCGGGTAGCTGTACCGCAGCATTAACTGTCATATCGGAATCAGAATTTACGTCACCTAGATGGGGATAAAAATTAAATGCAATTGCCGCATCAGCGTGTAGCTTTGGTGTAAAAAGTATGCATAGTAGGATGGTTATGGGGAGGTAGCGAACATTTAACATTAATTGTTCCTGGTTACTGCTTGGCAAGATCAGTGAATGTATCGTCTTTTATCATCATTCATTGTAAGGTTAAAATGTTAACTTTGTCACTTTTTTAAATTGTCTTATTACCGCTCGTCTGGATATATCAACCACTCGGATAAAAATTATATAGTATCTGTCTTAGTGATGTTATATCTATACATACTGATTCCTAATCATAGCGATAGTACGATGATAGATAATGACCATACTAAAAAAATTAGTGAAGCACAATTGATTGCCAGGCGTTTAAATGAGTTGTTGCATGATGATGCTTGTTATCGATTACAACTAAAAAAAAATTATTCTCCACCAGTGGATAATTTGAAATGGACGGAGAGTATCTATACCCGGTGTCAGCTGGCAGAGGCGCTTTGCAGAAAGCTAAGTAGTCTCCACCCTTAAGCTTACCATGCAATTATTTTACATAGCGCTTTAGTCCAGTAAAAAAGTGTTACTAACACTGAGAGCGTTAGTGTTTCAAAGTAATCTGCTAATACTTACCTAATCCTTTAGCATAAAAAACGAACAGTGAAATAGTACCCACTCAAATACACTCCATGAATTTTAACCAATAGTGATTTGAATGTGATGTTTGGGTGATCAGGTGTGTTCTTTTTTTAATTTTCTAATAAGTATTCCATAGAAAATGCCTAATATAGCCATAGTCCAGACAATCACGGCGCCAGTGGGTAGATCAAATATAGACGATAACAGTATCCCGGCAAAATAAGACATCATTCCCAGAACGTATCCCGCCCAGAGACGTTTATTGCCGGATAAGCGAGTAGTAGATAATGCCGGGATGATCAGGCTGGCAAAAACCAGGTACACACCAACAAGTTGTACTGATGCCGTCACTGCAAAAGAAAAGGTGATATAGAATATGATTCGCCCACCTTTGTTATGGCAAACAAACCATACTACGAGTAAAACCGCATAGAGAAGGGCAGTGGGTATTAGCGAGCTCCAGGTGGACCACAGTATCTGACCAACGAGTAAATCTTTAAGGTATTCCCCACCATGTGGATTTTCTGCCAGTAACAAAATACTGCCGGTTGCGGCGAGGACGAATAAGATCCCAATCAAGGGTTCTTGATATTCTGACCAGTGTTTTTCTGTCCAGTTTAGCCCGGCAGCGGCCAAAAGTGCCGCACTAACTGCTGCTATTTGTACAGTAAGACCTTCTGTTTCACCCACCAAAGTATCGGCAGCGATTACGCCTAATCCAGCAATCTGTGCGATGGCCAGATCAATAAATATAATTCCACGTTTAAGTACCTCCTGTCCCATGGGTACATGGGTACTAATAATCAGGAGCCCTGCCAACAAAGCCGGACCGATGATCGTCCAATCTAGTATCTCTATGGTCATTAATGCATCCCTAAAAGCTGGTCAATAATATCCTCGTACATACTAATTAAGTCTGTTGCCCTATCTGTGCCTCCGATAGTTAGGGGCAGCACCAGCATAGGAATACCACTACGTTCTGATAGCCACAATGAGGGTTTTGAATCCTGGTAGGGCGTACGAATTATATAATCTGCCCCACCATTACTAAACTGTGCCGCCAGTCCACTGAGATACGATACCGAAGGAGGTATGCCTGGTGTAGATTCGAGATTCGCCACTTCGACCATTCCTAACCACTCTACAAGATAGGCCCAGGACTTATGGTGAGTAATTATTTTTCCCCCTTTTAGAGTTGCCCCACGTTGTTCCCAACTAATAATTGCATTATTCCAACGCGTCAGGAAATCGTTTAATCCATTTGCATAGTTCTCGGCATTACTGCTATCCAGTTGTTGCATGCGCTCTGTCAGGGCACGGGCAATCAAGGTGATGTTATGGGGATTGGTTTGTACGTGTGGATTCCCTTCCGGATGGACGTCCCCTTGACTACGATCCACGCTGGAAGGGATTTGAAGTTTTTTTACAAAACTACTGGCCACGATATGACCAGGATTGCCTGGCTGAACCCCGGGGTTATTGGCCTTGGATAGAAGTTTAGGTAACCAGCCAATCTCCAATTGCGCACCACTACAAATGACAATATCGGCACGGCGTACCTGGGCAATTAAACTCGGCCGTGCTTGGATGAAATGAGGATCTTGTCGCGCAGTAGTGGCGCTGTAGGTAATGACCTTTTCATGACCTATTTCATCGGCCAGTGCCGCCCATTCTGGTTCACAGGAAAATATCCGTAAATCAGCCTGGGCAACCATTGGTAATGCAATTAAGAATGTAAGGTAGATGAAGTGCTTCATGTCTTATAACCTCATTTAAAAGGAATGGCTGCCATGGGCGCCTATACTATGGAGATACTGCAGACCAAACTGGGTGCTTGAATCAAGTCCAGACTCGTCCTGCGTCAGTTGTAATCGAAATCGGCTAAATTCACTATTCGACCAGTCCACCATAAAACTAAAACGTTCGGGTTTATTGTCTAAGGGTTGCAGCTGAGTATTGTTAAATAACGGGCCCAGTTTATCTGCAGATAATTGATCATAACGGATGCCAAAGCGCCAACGGGGGAAAGGCTGATATATACCCTGAACATACCAGCCACTCTGGTCTGCATCGTAGGCCAGTACCTGATTGTCCGGCAGGGTATATTCACCCTGTTCATTACGAAAGATATATTCTGTCTGGAAGACAAAATTCTTTTCTTGCCAGTTGCCATAGGGCGACCATTTCCAGATAAAATTTGTTATGACGAGATCTGTATCCCCCGAAAAAAATATTGGTGTGTCTTCATTGCCGGAAGATCGATCACTGTTTCCTCCACGTAAATAGGAAATCCCTGCCAGCCAGCTGTGACTATCACCTACGTCGCCTCCAGTACGGGCGTAGATTGTACGGCTACCGAAACCAGAATGGGTTGCGCCTCCCGCAGGATAGCGATCACCACGTAGTATCTCACCACCCAGTTCCAGATAGAGATCTGTGGGTGCCAGCCATCGTAGCTGTATTCCATCATCAATATACTGATTGCCTAAGAACACCTGATAGTTCAAAGGCTGGTCAACAAAGTCCCAGCTATGGGCATGCTTGTTATTAAGATAACCAATGTCAGAAAAGAAGCGGCCAAATCTTGCAGAAAAACCAGCGGGTAGAGCAGTGGTCTCTATCCACGCCTCTTCAAGCTCAACATGGACATCACCGTCTTCAATGACAATAGGCGTGGTGAGAAAGGCGGTAAATTTATCGTCGACATTGGCACTGATATCAATCTCGGTTTCACCCAGCGATAGTCCTTGAGGCACCAGCCCTGCCTCGCCACCCAGAGGAAAACCCGGAATAAGATAGTTATCTGGATCTTTATCGTGGCTCCATGCCAGACCCTCAAAGATCACACCGATGGCTGGATTAAATGCGGAATTACCACTACTACGCATACTAGAACTGACAGGCGTATTTGTAACGGCTACTGTCGCTTGTCGTACCTGTTGTTCTGCAGCGGCGAGGCGATTTTCCAACGCCTGGATTCGGGTATCATAATCCTGTTTTAACTCATCAATTGCCGAACGTAACGAATTTATATCATTCGTCCCGATATCCTGTGCGAACACATGGTTGGCCATCATAAATACATAGGTATAAAAAAAATATCGCGCTAATAAATACATCTTATATCTCCCAATACAAATAAAATAAATTCCCTTATAAATAGGGACTGTGAAAATTATTTACTTGTCAGAGATAATAGGTGGTGCGCGTTGCTGATAGGCCTTGGGCGGGTTGTTTGAAGTTTGAAAATCGATATAAACAAGAATCAGACTGTCATCATTATTGACGGTCGGAATATTAAACTGAGTTGAGGGAATACCCTTTGCATGATGTGACTGAGTTAGGCAAAGCTGACAGCTAATTTCTGAGTCATGCACGGTTGCATGAACAACAAGGGTTAGCTGACCGATCAACAGAATCAGTGCTAGTAATATGACACGGTTACGCAATTCAAGTGACATAACGAGATACTATAGTACATTTATTGGAATGAACAAGTGTATTTGAGCGGGGAACAGCCCTTTCTTTCTTTTTTAAAAAACAAAAAATCGAAAGCCAGGGTGAATAATTCTCAATTATCTCCGACCCTCTTACACATTAAAACTTAGCCAAGATAACTTTTTAATGGATCCCAATACATTTTATGCCAGCCGCTCTCTAAATGCTCTTTGGCGTCTTTCGGGAACCCTGTATGTTCAAAATTTATCGTTGTCTGTACATCATCGCCATTAATATCAAACTTAACCAAAGAATAATCACCATCTGCCCAGATTTCAACACGCCATACCTGGACCAGTCTGACATTTTCGATGGCCTGGATTGTTAGTCCCGTTATCATTCCATCAAAAAGTGAAATAAGTCCGCCAGGATTTAAATCAATCTCTGCTTTTGTATTCGTAAATAAACCGAATTGTGAGGGATCACTTAATGTTTTATATACTTTTTCAGGACTGGCATTAACGATTATTTCCTGATTAATTGTGCGTAACATTATCATCTCCTCTATTTAATTTGTTGAATCTTCAGATAAGACTGGTATTACTGTGATACATAAAGATTATGGTAATAGCAATGTTAGTGATTGTATCGATGTTGAATGGATAGCTTGTATCAAAAAAATCGAGAGATTACATTCGATAAAAATTATCAAGTGTCATGAATTTTTTCTGGAGTATGCAGTATTTAAATTTCGAGGCTCTGCCACTCTAAACAAACGAGCTCAATATTAATATCGTCAATAACGTCAACTTTCGCATCATTGGTTTTTATTGCACCGGACCGTTCATAAAAGCCGGTATAGGTCTTGTCGTTTAAAACCCAGACATAGGCCTTTGAATAATCTGTTGTAGAAAAATCTGAAAACAGGGATTTGAGTAGTTTATAACCTGTGCCATTTCTATGGAACTTTTGTAATAGATAAATGCTGTATACCTCTGCATAGCCATCATATTTTTCATCTCTGGCATTACCACCACTAACAAATCCGATGATGCCATACTTTTGATCTTCAGCTACATAGGTAGGGTGAGTCGCAACAGCAGTGACTTCCATCCACAATTCATATCGATCATTGAACTCCAGGGGGAGGTCAACAAGGTATTCATTCGACAATACTTTTGAGTATGCCTCCCGCCATGAATTGATGTGTACGTTGGCGATTCCTGCGGCGTCACCTTCAGTAGCTTTTCTAATTATTATGTCTGACATAAGTCCATAAATTCCATGTTGTTGCTATGTATAGGTATCTCAACCACTATAACCTTATTACATTATCAAAGAAGAATATATTAACTAACGCGTATTATATCACTCATTGTACTTATAAAGGCTGAGAGTTAAAAATATATTTTTTCAGTTATTTTTTTCGTTTTCTACGCCTTGAAGTTTTGTGCTCTTCCTTTTGAATCACAGATTATCTTACATATGCCGATATATATGATTAGGTATCGAACCCCTGTCAGTATTAAATCGGAAAAGCAACTATTCGGTGAGGTATAAAAATTGAAATATATCAGTCTGGTATCTGTCCGGATTGTCAATCCTGTCCTTGCTTTTCCTCTTAAAGATATCCAGAGACAAATCCATGTGGATCCGCTTGCGGCCTATCAATACCTGCAATCGATTGAGGGAGAAATAGAATCTCAATGACCAGACACACAATCTCTTTTTTACTTACGCAAGGCTCAGGCAGAACTCTTTCTTTATCGATTTAGTGCCTTTAGTGAATGAATCGATAAGGGGAGGCAGCTGGTCAATGAAAAAACCTCGAACAAAGTATCTATCTGGTACAACACTTACCAGTGCCTTATTTATGAACACAATGCGAACTATGATGTGGCGACAGGGTGTTATTAAGATGCGGCCCATGAGGCGAGACTGCAGAACGATGATGAGGCCGAGGTGTACGCATTACAGGAACTCGCCTATGTACAGGTACTGGATGAATCTTATGAGGATTCGATAGCCAATCTTGAACAGGCGCATAAT
>JBNMOP010000029.1:0-27023 GCA_051275005.1 Gammaproteobacteria bacterium
ATATAATAAAAGAGCAGAGAAATGTTTCAGAAGATTAATTTACTCGCTGTTCCTCTCATGCCTTGATTTTGTCAGTGTTATAAAATATTCTTTTATAAGAAGACGCCGATTATAATAGAGTTATTTTAATAAGGATATGTTGTTATTTATATTCTGATGGCGATCCTCAATCATATCTTTCAGACTGATTAATTTTACACCATATACTTCCATCTTTTGGAGATTTGATTTTAATGCCTTAATTGTTTCAGGGTGTGGGTGGCCTATAGCAATTGCTGCACCTTTGCGTTTTGCGATAGAAATTAATAGTTTGAATTGACTGTTTATGTACTCAGCATCCCTGTAATTATCAAGAAAAACATCTCGTTTTAGGTATGGAACGTTCTTTTTATTTGCAATTTCTCTGGTTACTGTACTACTGCTGGTTAAACTATCTACATAAAATATTTTTCTTAAATAAAGGTAATCCATTAGCCATTCCATTTGTTCTATTTGATTGGTCAGGAGACTACCCATATGGTTATTAACACCAATAATATTTGGTATGGAATGTATATTATTACTTAAAGTAGATATAAATAGATTTTCGCTCATATCAAGTTTAAGTGCGCCAGGCCCAAGATATTTATTTTTACCTTGTTCTATGGCCTCCATTGGTAGATGCAGGATGACATTATTTCCTGACTGTCTGGCAATCTCTGAAATTTTTAATGAATTTGGCGCATGAGGCATAATTGCATAGGTAATTGGACCAGGTAATTCCAATGCATTTAAGTCATCAGTGCCACGATACCCAAGGTCATCAATAATGATACTGATAACTGGCGTATCAAAATGGTCAGCTTGTAGGCTTTGAACTGATGTAATAAATAAAAAAAATAGAATGTAAATTGTTCTGGATTTAATAGTTCCTTTTATTAGCATTACCTGAAATTATCCAGAGTCTTTTTGTGATAACACCATTCCTTTTAAAACATTTAGTGCTTCATATAATGCATAGTCAGTTTGTGATAATGTATCACTCTCTGCTGTAACTGCAGGTATTTGATCGTTAGATTGGTTTTGCTCTGTTTTATTATCATTAGTAAGATGACCACTTAAATCAGCTTCAGAAATTCGTAATACATTATCATCTATTTTTTCAATTCTGAGTTCGTCTATGAGTATATCTGGAACTATACCGGATGCCTGAATTGAACGTCCTGAAGGTGTAAAATATCGAGCAGTAGTAAGTTTCAGAGCAGACTCGTTAGTCATTGGTAATATAGTTTGAACAGAACCCTTGCCAAATGTTTTTTGACCCATAATTAATGCTCGGTTATGATCCTGAAGGGCGCCGGCAACTATTTCAGATGCTGAGGCCGATCCTCCGTTTACGAGTACTATCAAAGGGGCTTTGTTTATCGCATCTACAGGTTTTGCACTAAACGTTAATTTTGAATCATTAATTCTCCCTTCTGTATAGACAATTAATCCTTCTTCTAGAAACAAATCAGAAATTGCAACTGCTCCACTTAATATTCCACCAGGATTATTTCTAAGATCTAGAATTAATCCATTCAGACTTCCATCGTTTTCCTCTTTAAGTGATTCAAGGGCTCTTTGTGCATCATTTGCAGTGTTTGTTTGGAAGCTTGATATTCGTAAGTAGCCGTAACCAGCTTCCAATGTTCTGACCGTAGCACTCTTACGCGTTATTATCTCTCTGGTAATAACCAGAACCAGAGGTTGATCAAGTCCCTCTCTGGCAATAGTTAATGTAATATCCGTTCCTGGTTTCCCACGCATTTTTTCTACGGCCTCATTAAGTGCAAGTCCTTTTACTGGTGAATCATCGAGTCTGATTATGAGGTCACCAGATTTAACACCCGATTTGTAGGCAGGGGTATCATCAATTGGAGCTATAACTTTAATAAATCCATTTTCCATACTGACTTCAATTCCCAAACCGCCAAATTCTCCACTGGTGCCTTCCTGTAAATTCTGAAATGCAGTTTCATCCAGATATGCTGAATGCGGATCCAAACCTTCAAGTAATCCTCGAATTGCATTTTCTATGAGTTCTTTGTCGTTAATATTTTCAACATAATCTTTTTTTACCTTGTCAAAGACTTCAGCAAAAATCCTTATTTCATCAAACGGTATTTCATCGATAGTGTTGATCTCTTCACTATCAGCAGATGACTGTTCTTCCTGAGAAAAAACAAACTGAGTTGGCAAGGTTGCGTATAGCAGAAGGTAAAGTATCGTTTCTGACAATTTTTTCATTTTGGTCTGACCATGTTTAAATAGTTGATTCTGTTGGACAGAATTGATTTAAATAAATTCATATGAGTGATAAATTTATATAGTTAATACCAAAGCATATAGGGCATGGAGACTACTGACAAGTCTTTGTGAATGTCAGTTTATCTTTGACACCATAGTGCTGGATTCAATGGTGTTCCCTGTTGCCTGATTTCAAAATATAAGGCACTTTCTGATTGTCCGCCAGTATTTCCAACCTTGGCAATTGCTTCATCGGTACTTACAAAATCGTTCGTTTTCTTAAGTAATCGTTCGTTATGTCCATAAAGGCTCATATAACCATTACCATGGTCAATAATGATTAAAAGCCCAAGGTTTCGAAACCAGTCTGCAAAGATCACTTTTCCTGCACTTATAGAGGTTACATCTTTACCCTGAACTGCAGAAATTTTAACCCCGTTCCATTTAAGCTTGCCGTCTTTTTTTGCTGAACCATACTTAGTGATAATTTTTCCGTTAACAGGCCAATTTAATTTAGACTTGAGTGAGGCAAATGGTGGCAGGTTCTCATAAAGTTCTACAATATCTTCTTTGTTTTTAAGATTATTAAGAAGAGATTCAAGTTCTTGTTCATCTTGTTGAAGATTCGAAAGTTCATGGTCCTGTTGAGAAATGTATTGATTGAGATCTTTGATAATTGCATTTCGTTCTTCACTAAATGTAGCCAACTGATCATATTTATTAATTTGCTGGTTTTTCAATAATCCTAATTTCCTTGATTCTGTATCTATAGTTTGAACTAATTGTTGTAGATTATTTATTGTAATTTGAATTTCAGAAATTCTTTCTGATCTGGCGCGATTATAGTAGTCATGATAAGTCATAATTCTGCCAATTTTTTCAGGGTTCTCCTGATTTAATAATAATTTTAAAAAATCGTGACGTCCGGTCTTATAAGATACTCTTATCTGATTAGCGAGTAGTTCTCGTTCTTCATCTAATACTTTCTTCTGTTCCAGTCGTTCAATTTGTAACTGACCTAACTTCTCTAACTGGTGTTGAATATCAGTATCAATCGATTCAAGATTTATAGTGATATTCATAATTGATATTTCATTTTCTTGAAGTTCATTCAAGTAAGAGCCGACATTGTTTTGTGCTTCTATTATTTTGAATTGTACAGATTTAATTTGAGTCCTAATAGACTCAAGTTCAATTTCTTTTTCTTCAACTGGGTATAGATGTTCAGTCGCATTTGTTGGACTAAAAGACAGTAAATTGATCAGACAAGAAAACATCAATACAGGTGTCTGTGCCAGTATTGAGCAAGATCTTCTGGAATTAGTTTTCGCCAATGGCAATTTTTTTATCATTTTGAAATTCAAATAGAATTCTGCCCGTCATTTCTTTAGGTTGTTTTAATCCCATTATGTGCAATAGTGTCGGTGCAATATCACATAATGCACCGGTGCCGGGTAAAGCATGTGCATCACGGCCAATATATATAAAAGGCACATAATTTGTCGTATGCGCAGTATGTGCATCTGCCTTAACTTTTTCAGAGATATATGACCTCATTTTTTCAGCATTACCATGGTCGGCGGTTATTAATATTTCACCGCCAACATTATTTACGGCTTCACATACCCTCTTAAGACAGGCGTCAATACATTCAATGGATTTTACAGCCGCGCCAAATTTTCCTGTATGGCCAACCATATCAGCATTTGCATAATTGCAAATTATTACATCATGTTTATTATTACTGATTTCATTTAATAAATTGTCAGTTAATTCAATTGCACTCATTTCTGGTTTTAAATCATAAGTAGCTATGTGTGGTGAAGGAATCAATATTCTGTCTTCGTTATCAAAGACTCTTTCTTCACCACCATTAAAAAAGAATGTGACATGCGCATATTTCTCTGTCTCTGCAATACGCAATTGGGTCAATCCAAGTTCTGCAATGTATTCTCCTAGAACATTTTCTAAACGGACTGGAGGAAAGGCCATAGGAAAGCTAAAGTCTGCTTTGTATTGTGTCATGCTAATAAAATATTTATTTTCTATTATGGAGAGTCGATCAAATTCATCAAAATCAGTCTCTGTAAATGCTTGTGATAGTTGTCTTGCTCTATCTGCGCGATAATTTGCGAAGACAATTAAGTCACCTTCATTAACGGTGATTGCATTGCCTCCTTTAGGAATTATTGCGGTTGGTTTTATAAATTCGTCCGATTCTCCGCGTTCATATGCAAGATCAATCGCTATGAAAGCGTCTTCAGCAACATATTCTGAATTTCCTTTCATGATAAGGTCATATGCTAGCTTTGTTTTATCCCAATTTTTATTTCGGTCCATGGCATAGTATCGACCACAGATGCTTGCAAATTGACCGCAAGCCAATTCTCGCATTTTCACTTGTGCATCGTGCATATATTCCTGTGCACTATTTGGAGGTGTGTCCCGTCCATCAAGGAATGCATGGATGTAAACATGAGTTATGTCACAATTATTTGCTAGTTCCATTAAAGCAAAAATATGATCCTGGTGGCTATGCACACCACCAGGGGAAAGTAGTCCCATGATGTGTAATGCCTTGTTCTTGATTGCCACCTCTTTAAAGGCTGGTACCAGGGTTTTATTTTTATAAAAATCTCTGTCTTCTATGGACTGCATAATACGAGTAAATTCTTGGTGAACTATGCGGCCAGATCCAATATTCATATGTCCTACTTCAGAATTCCCCATTTGTAAGTCAGGAAGACCAACATCCGGACCCGAAGCACTAACCAACGTATGCGGATATATTTTCCAAATATTGTCCCAGGTAGGCTTTTTCGCACTGTGGATTGCATTGAATAGTGTATTCTCTGAATAACCCCAGCCATCGAGAATAATTAAAACATATGGTTTATGAGATAATTGCATTTTTAGAAACTATCATTTAGGTGTGTATTTTTTAAAAGTATTTGATGAAAATTAAAACATGCTCAGGCATGTCTATTTGACAGTGTTTCAAAATAAGAGCTTATGGCCATATTTTCTAATACTTTTATACCAAGAAAATATTAATATTAAACGGCGCGGAGTCTAACATGTTATCGCATTTTATCCGAACCATAAATAATATTGATAAGTACTATATACAGCTAGTCAAATAGCAGATAAACAACGCAAAATCAGGTAATATCCACGCTATTTTAGACGAAAATTTAATCGTCAGGTTAATTGTATTCAATATTATATAACGTATGATTCATGTTCGAATGTTAGCAATATTAATCCTCACTGAGTAAAAATATGGAAAGATTATTTGAATTTATCGGAAATAACTCATTATGGGTCAGCGTCTGGTTTGCCTTATTAATCCTTTTATTATGGAATTTGTTTAAAGACGCTTTGTCGGGTATTGCACAACTTGACCCGATAGATGTGACACGTCGAATCAATAATGATCATGCTGTGGTAGTTGACCTGCGAAACTCTGACGATTATCAGTCTGGACATATATTAAATGCAATTAATATTCCAGAAACTGAATTTGTAGAAAGAAAACGGGAACTTGAAAAATTACGAAAAAAACCAATAATATTGTGTTGCCAATCTGGATCAATTTCTACTCGTACTGTACAACAGCTTAAGTCGGATGGTTATGATGATGTGTCAATTATGAAAGGTGGAATTTTAACGTGGCAACGTGCAAGTCTACCATTAGCTCGTTCTTAACCTTGATAAGTTCATGCTATTAAAATGGTAATTGAAAATAAAACTAAAGAAAGCAATACCTCTGAACAAGTGCAATTTTCAATTCAGAAAATTTATATTAAAGATATATCATTTGAAACTCCTAACTCACCACAGATATTTCAAAAACAATGGCAACCAGTCGTGAATTTGGATCTTGCAAATTCAGCGATCTTATTAGAAGGTGATTTTTTTGAAGTCGTATTATCAATTACCGTAACAGTAAGTTTTGAGGAGAAAACAGTTTATCTTATCGAAGTTCAACAAGCTGGTATATTTCATATTTCCAATTTACCGAAAGATGCTACGAGTCGAACACTTGGGACTGTTTGCCCAAATATACTCTTCCCATTCGCCAGAGAAGTAATATCTGATTTGGTAAGTAAAGGAGGGTTTCCTCAATTATTGTTGTCTCCTGTAAATTTTGATTCACTATACCTACAACAGGCAAAAAAAACGTCTATTGATAGTAAAACAGAGCTATAATTTTTTATAGTTACTGGAATTTATCAGTGAGGATTATAGATCCATTGCCATGAATGAAAATACATATATATAACTAACTATAATGGACGAGAAATCAGTTTCTAATTTTAAAAAACCTGTTTTTGTAATTGGTGCTGGTTCATGGGGTACTGCTCTGGCACTGGTCTTGGCAAGAAATGGTAATTCTGTTCAGTTATGGGACACTGATAGTGCACATATTGAATCTCTGCAGTCTGCTTCATGTAACAATCGTCATTTGCCAGGTGTCAAATTTCCTGACAACCTTGTACCAGTTTCAGATTTTTTGCAGAATCCAGAAAATATTGAGCATGTAGTAGTTGTGGTGCCATGTGAAGCACTTGATGAGGTATTAACGCGCATAAAATCATATGATATTAAAAATTTAAGTCTATGTCTGGCTAGCAAAGGACTTGCGCCTGAAAGCTTGTCCTTGAACCATGAAATTGTCGCTTCAATTTTAAATAATGTTCCGGTAGCCATTCTTTCGGGGCCATCTTTTGCATTAGAAGTTGCCGCTGGATTACCAACTGCAGTCACTATTGCATCAACAAATCCTGATACAGCTAGTCAGTTTTCGAGATTATTTCATAATGAATCATTTCGTATTTATACTTCTAATGATGTTATAGGTGTGCAGGTTGGCGGAGCAGTTAAGAATGTGATGGCAATAGCAGCAGGAATTTCGGACGGCCTCGGTTATGGTGCAAATACACGTGCGGCTGTAATTACTCGTGGTTTGGCAGAAATTTGTCGACTTGGAATTGCAATGGGTGGTCAGATGGAAACATTTATGGGATTGGCAGGTTTGGGTGATTTGGTTCTAACCTGCACAGACAACCAATCAAGAAATCGTCGTTTGGGAATTGCGCTGGCAGAAGGAAAGACTTTGGATGAGGCGCGCCGAGAAATAAGCCAGGCTATAGAAGGTGTACGAACCGTAAAAGCTGTTTGCAACTTAGCCAATAAATATAAGATTGATATGCCCATCAGCGAACAAATATTTCATTTAATCAATGGTGACATTCAGCCTGCGCAGGCTGTCCAGGCACTGCTTTTAAGAGAGCCTAAGGTTGAGAGTAAATAAATCTGTAGATAATTTATTTTTTTATTATTATCTACTTACATGTCATAGCTAAAATTATTTTGTCGTAATGCCTCGAAGATTATTACAGCCACTGCATTTGATAAATTAAGGCTTCGGCTATTTCTCTGCATTGGTATTTTAAGAACATGATTTTCCCCAATATAATCAAGTATATTTTTCGGTAACCCACGCGATTCAGGACCAAATATTATTGAGTCACCCGAGCAATAATTGACACTGGAGTAGGAAACCTTCCCTTTAGTTGATGCTGCATAAATAGTATTTGGGTTCTGCTTTTTTATATAATCATCGAAACAATCATGTTCCATAATATTTGTAAATTCTCTGTAATCAAGGCCAGCACGTCTAAGCTGCTTATCTTCGATTTTAAACCCCAGTGGGTGAATCAGGTGTAGTGAAGCGCCAGTATTGGCGCTAAGACGGATGATATTACCAGTATTAGGCGGGATTTCAGGTTCAAAAAGGACTATGTGAAACATTATGTATCTAATAAATCTCGCTAATAAGGTCGAGTGATATGCATGTAGGTCTTTAATTCCAGTATCGTTATAATGCCTCTTACTGTAAATATATATGAGACAATTTTCTAATAATGAATAACTTGCCTAACCAGATATTACCGCTAGAGATAGATTTTTGTGGAATGTCGTTCAGTAATCCTCTGGTTTTATTGTCGGGATGTGTCGGATTCGGGGAAGAATATACAAGAGTAAAGGGATTCTCAAATGCTGATGTAGGTGCAATTTGTCTAAAAGGAACAACGCTGGCTCCAAGGCTTGGGAATAAACCTCATCGTCTTGCTGAATCCTATATGGGTATGTTAAACGCTATAGGTTTGCAAAACCCGGGTGCACAAGCTGTAGTCTCCGATTATCTCCCGAATCTGGACTTTAATGAAACACGATTTATTGCAAATATAAGTGGTTCTACTATTGATGAATATGAAGAAGTCACAAGGATATTTAATGATTCCCCAATAGATGCAATGGAGATTAATATTTCATGTCCAAATGTAAAGGAAGGAGGAGTTCAATTCGGTAATTATCCAGACATGTCCGCTAAAGTTGTAGCGGCATGTCGAAAAGCAACCGATAAGCCAATTATTACAAAGTTATCACCAAATCAAACAGATATATCAGAAAATGCAAGATTATGTATTGAAGCCGGATCTGATGCTTTTGCTGTTATAAATACAGTAATGGGTATGTCTATCGACATAAATTCCCGTAGGCCTATCCTGGGAAATAATCAAGGTGGTCTCTCTGGACCTGCAATCAAACCAATAGCATTACTTAAAGTGCATCAGGTTTATCAGGTCTGTAAGTCACATAATATTCCGATAATAGGTCAGGGAGGTATAACAACGGTTGAAGATGCGTTAGAATTTTTAATAGCTGGTGCAACAGGAATAGGTATAGGAACTGCTTTATTTTACGAACCCTTACTATGTAAAAAACTTATTTCAGGATTAACTGCATTTCTAAATGAAAATAAATTGTCACATGTTTCAGAGCTAGTTGGGACATTAAAATTATACGATTAACTATTTTTCAAATTACAGAATACTTCAAGTCTAAATATAATTTGGACCAAAGAGTACTGTTCTACTGTGGTACATATTGCCCGTGTATAGCAATTTTTATTTAATATTTTGGTTAAGTTTTCTGCGCAACTAACATAGCCTCGTTGCGATTTCCGGACTCTAAATTACCAACCTGATCATACTCAAGATAGTACAGGATAGATAAGTTTGCAAATAACCTTAGGAGTTCATTTCTCTCCAAAAGATATTCTGTATTACCAGGACCTGAATCAACTATCTTGTTTCGAGTAAATGTTTGATAAAATAGCAAACCGTTTTTCTTTAATGCATTTATTATTTGGTTAACAATACATCTCTCAAGGAAATGAGACACTATTATTACATCAAAGCTATCAGCACATGGTGGATTTTTAACTATATCTTTTTGCTCTATACAGATTCTAATTCCATTATGCTTCGTTGTGGCATTTAACATGTCAAGTGCGACATCAGAATTATCCCACGCATGAGTAGTTAATCCTCTCTTTGCCATAAGCATTGCATTGGCGCCCAAGCCACATGCCAGATCTAAAGCTGTACCAGTTTGCGGTAGTAAGTGTAAATTTTCGGTGAGGACTTGCGCTGGCTTATCATTAATATTTTTTCTTGATCTAAATTTGTTATTCCATTTGTCACGATCATTAATCAGCATTATTTGCGCCAGAAAGTAGGTGATAATAATACTAGCAAAGTAAATATTTCTAAACGCCCCAGCAACATTGCAAGACATAACACCCATTTGGCAAAGATGTTTATATTGCTATAATTTTCACTGACATCGCCGAGTCCTGGACCCAGATTATTTAAGCAGGCCGCCATGGCAGAAAAAGCTGTAACTTGATCTAAACCAGACGCCATAAGTAATAGCATTAGAAAAGTGAAAACTGCAGCATATACCGCAAAAAATCCCCACACAGCATTAATTACTGATTCATCGATGGGTTTGGTTCCTAACTTGACTATAATAATTGCATTTGGATGAATTAATCGTTTAACTTCGCGCATACCTTGTTTGAATAACATTAAAACTCGTATTACCTTGAGCCCTCCACAGGTAGAGCCGGCGCATGCACCGATAAAACTGGCAAAGATTAATAGAACAGGAAGAAATGTTGGCCAGCTTTGGTATGAAGTTGTTGTGAATCCAGTTGTTGTTGTTATAGAGATAGTTTGAAAAATTCCATGAGTAATCGCTGTAATATTATCCCCATATATATTTTCAATTATAAGATAACTACAACATATCAGACAAACTCCAAAAAGAATTCGTAGATATATTTTTAATTCATTGTCCATCATATATCCGTTAATACTCATTGATCGCCAAGCATGAAAATGTAAAGTAAAATTGGTTCCAGCTATAATCATAAAAAAAACTGCTATTGCATCTATTAAACCGCTATCAAAATAGCCGATACTATTATCATGAGTAGAGAATCCACCAATGGATATAGTTGAGAAACTGTGACCAATTGCATCAAAAAGACTCATTCCTGCTATCCAGTATGCAAGTGCACAAAGTATTGTTAATGTTAGATATACATACCAGAGTACTTTTGCCGTTTCAGTAATTCTTGGAGTTAACTTTGAGTCTTTAATCGGTCCAGGTGTCTCTGCACGGTAGAGTTGCATGCCTCCAATTCCAAGCAAGGGTAATATTGCCACGGCAAGAACGATTATTCCCATCCCTCCTAACCATTGTAATTCTTGTCGGTAGAATAGTATCGACTTTGGTTGATCATCAAGCCCCGTGATGACGGTTGCGCCGGTTGTGGTTAGTCCAGATATAGATTCAAACGCTGCATCTGTAAATGATAATTGAAGTTGATCAAATAAAAAAAGAGGTAATGCACCAGAGAGACCTAGTACAAGCCAAAACAGTACAACAATTACAAAACCATCTTTTAATTTTAGTTCTTTTTTGTATTTTCTGACGGGTAACCAAAGGAAAAAACCAGTTAATAATATTGCAGTAAGGGCGAAAAAAAATGGGAAGATAGAACCATCATTGCTAATCAATGCAATAATTATTGGTGGGACCATGGTCGTACTGAACAGGATCAGTAGTAAACCTGTGATTCTTTGGATAACAGTATACTGCATATTACTTAGAGAAATGTAATGCCGACCTGGAATAACTGTTCAACTTCAGGCACTCGACGTTTGTCAGCTACCAACAAGATCACATGATCTTCAGCTTCGATCACAGTATCATGATGTGCTATCAATACCCTGTCACCTCGTACAATCGCTCCTATGCTTGTATCTGGAGGTAACGTAATTTCGTCTAATTTTCTTCCTACAACGTTTGATGATCTGTTATCACCGTGTGCTACTGCTTCGATTGCCTCCGCTGCGCCTCGTCGTAGGGAATGCACAACAACGACGTCTCCCTGCCTGATATGTGCCAAAAGGCTTCCGATAGTTGCCTGTTGGGGAGAGATTGCGATATCAATTACATCACTCTGTACAAGATCTACATAAGCAGGCCGATTTGTCAGTGACATGACCTTTGCTGCACCCAGGCGCTTTGCAAGCATGCAAGATATAATGTTAGCTTCATCAGCATTAGTCAAGGAACAGAAAATATCTGTCTCATCAATGTTTTCTTCTAGTAATAGTTCACCGTCAGTTGCATCACCATGAAGAACTAACGCATGCTTAAGTGATTCAGATGCTAGTCTTGCCTGGTTGACATCAATTTCAATTATCTTGACCTGATATTGTTCTTCAAGCAGTTTAGCGAGATTTAGACCTATATTTCCACCACCAGCGATCATTATGCGTTTCACAGGTCGATTAAGAGGTATAATAGATTTTAGGATTGCACGTATGTTTTTTGGTGCGGCAATAATAAACAGTTCATCTTCTTCCTGGATAATCGTTTGCCCATCGGGAATTATCCCTTTACCTTCTCTGAATATAGTTACTATACGAAAGTCTGTTTTATTTAAATGATCAGGTAAATCATTTATCTGTTTATTTAGAAAAGCACTGTTTTCTGTTACTTTTACAGCCACCATTTGTGCTTTTCCATCAGCAAAATCAAGAACTTGCAATGCTCCTGGGAAGCTAATAAGGTGTTCAATATACTCAGTGACTAATTGTTCGGGATTAATTAAAACATCAATGGGTAGCGCTTCTTGAGCAAAAAGAGTTTTGTGGGTGAGGTAATCAATATTACGTACCCTGGCAATTTTTGTTGGTGTATGAAAAATTGTGTAAGCAACCTGGCAGGCAATCATGTTTACCTCATCACTGTTGGTCACAGCAATTATCATATCTGCATCATCAGCTCCAGCTTTTTTTAGTATTGATGGATTTGAACCATGTCCCAATACTGTTTGTAAATCATATCGTTCTCCCAGAATCTGTAGAGACTTCTGATTTGTATCAACAATAGTAATATCGTTGGCCTCGCTAACAAGATTTTTTGCAACGGATGTGCCAACTTGTCCTGCACCCAGAATTATAATTTTCATTGTTCAATATAAAAAGAATATAAAGATAAAACTTCAGATTGAATTAACATTGAATTACCTTTCAAAGCTTGTAGTTATACCTTGTATTTAGGAAGGCATTCAATTTTTTATGTTGATACCCAGCATTTTTAATTTACGGTAGAGATGAGTACGTTCCATACCTACAAACTGTGCGATTTTACTAACACTGCCATTTGCCTGTTTCAATTGATATTCAAGATATGCCCGTTCAAATTTTTCTCTAGCGTCTCGTAAAGGCAAATCAAAATTCCGAAGGTCATTATCTGATTTATATCCAGACTGTTCTCCTAGTGCACTATCAACTTCATCAACTTCAATTACATCAGTTTGTCCAAGTATTAATAACCTTTGTACCAAATTCTTAAGTTCTCGGATATTTCCTGGCCAGCTATACATGCGCAATCTATTTTGTGATGAAGTTGAAAAGTGTCTGTATGGAAGTCTTTCATGTGAAACAAAAAAATTAACATAATATTCGAGTAGTTCTGGAATGTCCTCAAAGTGACCGCTTAATGACGGAATAATAACTGGTAGCACATTTAATTGATAATAGAGGTCTTCTCTAAATTTTTCTTCTTTTATAGCCTCTTCCAGTATCTTGCTTGTTGATGCAATAATTCTGGCAGTTAATGGTTCCGAGGTCCCCCCGCCAACTCTCGTAAATCTTGATTTATCGATTGTATCCTGGAGTTTAGCCTGGGAAGTTGCATCCAAATCAATAATATCCTTAAAAAATACAGTTCCATTTTTTGCCTCATCCAGGAGACCGGGAATCAGATTCCCGTTTATATATTTTCCAAATATATCGCTTGCAGGATCTTCAGAATTTAGAGCTGATATATTAACTGCGATAAATGGTTCATTTTTTCGGAAACTTTTGCTATGGATATATCTGGCGATAGCTTCTTTATCACAACCCGCTTCTCCAATGATAAGTATGGGAGTGTTATGATCCGCTATTCGTTCTATTAACCTCCGAATATTTTCAATAAGTTTACTCCTCCCAATTATTTCTATTGGGAAGTTGTCCTGGCGTTTTAACTTTTCATTTTCCTTTTCCAGCAAACTAGTCTTTATAGCATTTTTGACTGTTAGCACGAGTTTTGCCATTGAAAGAGGTTTTTCAAGAAAGTCATAGGCACCTAGCCGAGTTGCTTCAACCGCCGTTTCCACAGTTCCATGTCCGGACATAATTACAACAGGTGTGTTGAAGTCTTCTGCAGCTGACCATTCCTTGAGCAGCGTGATTCCGTCGGTATCCGGCATCCATATATCAAGTAAAACAAGGATGGGTTGTGATGATTTTATTGCAGATTGTGCTTCTTCAGCATTCTCGGCTATCGTAACATTGAAACCTTCATCATCCAGAATATCTTTAATTAAAGAACAGATATCAGGTTCGTCATCAACGACCAGAATATTACCGATACTCATATAAGTACTCTATTACTTGTAGTTTTAACATTATCGTAACCTGTCTGCATAACTGCGGGTAATCTTATGATTGCACATACACCGTTTGAATTGAGATTATTTTCCAACCAGACTATGCCGCCGTGCTCTTCAATTATTTTTTTGACTATAGCTAGACCCAAACCAGTACCTTTTGGTTTTGTTGAAACATATGGTTCAAATATATTATCAATTAATTCATCCGAAATCCCACTGCCATAATCTTTTATCCTGATTTCAACAAAGTCTAGACCATGATCAGCAATATATTCAGTCCTGATCTCAAGAACAGTATGCATATCATGGGGCATAGCTTCAAATGCATTATTTAATAAATTATTAAAAACCCTTCTGGTTCGATCAGGGTCACCCTTTATTTGAGGTAGATCTTGAGCAAGATCCAGCTTAACAGTAATGTTTGAATCTAGCGTGTTGTATAGATCTACTACCTCCTCAATTAGTTTATTTAATTCAAATAATTTTGGGGGGGTTTTTGGTGTCTGGGCATATTCAGAAAACGTATTAACCATGTCTTTCATAGTCTCAACTTGCTGGATAATAGTGTTGGTTAGCTTATCCATATCTTTAAATTGTGATGGTTTCATTGTTTTTATATATTTTAATCTTAACCTTTCTGCAGCGAGTTGTATCGGGGTCAATGGGTTTTTTATTTCATGGGCAAGTCTTCTAGCCATCTCGCTCCAGGCAGCATCTTTTTGTCCCTGAATAAGAGCAGTAATTTCGTCAAAGACGATTACATGTACCCGAGACGTCTCAATTCCGATAAGCGATAAAGTGGTGCCACTACACATTAATATTTGTCTGCCACTCGTTCCAAATAAGGTAATTTGTTCACGCCATTCGTTAATATTATTTTTGTAGTGATATTCAATTGCTTGAATCAGTGGTTCAAGGTACTTAAAATTATCTTGTATTTGATTGAGCTGCTGTCCCGTCATATTGGCGAGATCTATTCCGAGAATTTGATTGCAGCTTAAATTTGAGGTCCTTAGATTTCCTGAGTTATCTACAACTAATACTCCTGATGAGAGTCTTGCCAATACAGCTTCTAAGTATGCTTTTTGTGTTTCAGCTTCAACCTGACTATTTTTTGCATTATCTCTAGCATTGGATATTTTTTTTGTCATTTCATTAAAAGATGAAACGAGAAAGCCAAGTTCATCATTGCTTGGCACAGGTAATTGCTTACTATAGTCGCCTTCTGCGATGGACTTAGTTCCATCAGCCAGATTTCGTATAGGTGCAGCTAACCTTGTCGCAGAGTAAAAAGACGCCCAAAGTGCAGAAAAAATACTAAATAGCAGGACCAATGTTAGAATTGAGACGAATCCTAATTTAAGTTGTTCCCTGAGGTAAGATAATTCCTGATATTCTCCATATGCAAATTGTACATTTGATGCAAGTGTATTAATTCTTTCCGAAATCGTAACCAGCGCTTGTAATAGACGTGGCTCCGTATTGATAGTATAGACAGGAATATTTACCACCGACTGTATAGAGAATTCTGATGTAGCAAATGATGTCAATCCAACAAAATTAGCCCCTTGTTGCAGTTGAAAAAGAATGGTTTCATTTGGGCGATTAGGTACTAGGTCATTAGCACTACTGCTAGAAGCAATAAAATTACCTTTGCGTGACAAAACCGTTAACTCATTTGCACCAATTCGATCACGAAATTCATCAATATATGCCGGGATCATATTATCTGAAATATAAGAAATTTCTGTAGCTACCTGCTCGGTTTGATTGAGCACTTCGCGCATTCTTTCATTCAAGGAAATCTTACTGAGTTCAAGAGAATCACTAAGCGCTTGTTCAACATTTGGATTAAACCAGCTATCAATTCCGCTATAGAGAAAGTTTAGTGAAAAATAATATAGAATAAGCACAGGTATTGTTGAAAGAATTGCAAACATTGATACCGTTTTGAAAGTCATTCTGGCACCGGGAAGTTTGTGCTTAAGTTGATTAACAAGATTTTTCAGATTTGCAGCAATTAAGATGACGAGAGATAGTAACCCTAGCGCATTGAATATAAGCAGACCTGACATATAATCACCAAATCTGTCAGGGTTTTGTAATGCATCACTCATCATTACAAGTGAAGCCAGCATAAATACAAAGAGTAATATCCCTAGTAGGAGTATTACTTTTCTATCACCAAGCTCAGGTTTATCTAATTGTCCATTCATACCACTGACTAGTCAGTTTCCATTTTGGAGAGATAAGAGCTAAAGGCTGTAATGGTAAAGGTAATGTCCGAATTCTTAATTCCGACATCATAAAACAATTATAAATACGATCTGGGTCAAAATCTGCTTCACTGACTACTGGAAAATCATTAATTGTTCCGAGGATTTGCATTGCTTCATTAAGCTCTTGCAGTTGTTTTCGTTCGCCAGTAATCATGTTAGTTACTAGATAGTTGTTACTGAGAGGAAGATGTTGTAGTTGATAACTTAATATCGCAGTAGTCATTTTTTTGTCCCAAATCCATTTACGTTCACGTTCTATCTCTATGGTCATATCAAAACGTAATGTAATTCCATGTGATAATGCCTCCAGAACGTTATCACTTAATTCATATTTTATGTTTGCCTCTATTAGATAAAATGAATCCTTAAATCGACCGCTAGCATGTTCGATGGTTATACCTTCTGCATAGATAGATGCTGTGCTTAATAATAAGCATAGAAATAGACTGAGTAAGCCGAAGTATTTATTAATTAATTTCATATGTATCAGTTTTTTTTACTAATAAAGAATAGTAAAATCCATCGCTTTCATCATGCCCTGGGATAGTATGACGACCAAATTGTGACAATACACCCCATTTGGTATCAATAGGTAACGACATTGCATTTATATTTTGACTGAGAAAGTTATCAATTTGTTCATCGGATTCTTCTTTAAATAAGGAACAAACGCAATAAACAAGTATGCCTCCAGGTTTTAATAAGGTCCAAACATTTACTAGTAATGCATGCTGGAGTTTAGTCAATACTGAAATTTGATCCATAGTACGACTATATTTAATGTCTGGGTGTCTTCGAATCACACCAGTTGCAGTGCAAGGTGCATCTAGTAATATACGATCAAAATCGTTGCCATCCCACCAATCGATCGATCTGCTAACATCTGCTTTGATTATGACAGAATTTAGTTTTAGACGATCCAATGAATTTTGCAACAGTAACAATCGATCTGCACTAATGTCGACAGAAACAAGTTCTTGAATGTCAGGATAAAGTTCAAGAATGTGTGTAGATTTTCCACCTGGTGCAGCACATACATCGAGCACACGATGTCCAGTTTGACATTTTAGTAAAGGCGCAGCCAGTTGAGCACCGAAATCTTGAATGGAGATATATCCATCTAGAAAACCTGGAATTTCTTCAACAGCAAGAGGTTGTGTGAGCATAATACCTGAATCAACTATATTGGATGCACAGTGATCAATTCCCATTGTCCGCAATTTTTTAATATAGTCTTCACGGGCATGCCTTTGAATATTTAGTCTTAGATGTTGCGGAGGATAAGTATTATTAGCCGATAATATAGAAGGCCATAATTCTGACCATTGATCCTGCACTTTATCAATTATCCAAGAGGGATGTGAATAAAGTGCAGATGGAGTGTCATTTATTTGTTTCTCAATTGCTTCTTGTTCACGTTGAAATTTTCGAAGTATTGCGTTTATCAGAACCTTTGCCCAGGGTTTACCCAACAAGTTTGCTGTTTCTACTGTCGCAGATATAGCAGCGTGATCTGGGATTCTCATGAATTTGAGTTGATAAAGTCCTAATAATATCAATCCTATGATATCCGAGTCTTTCTCTCTGATTTTTTTATTTAGTAGCGAATTTGAAATGAATATTAACTGGTGATACCAACGCATTACGCCGTAACATAATTCATGGGTAAGTCTTTGTTCTCGTTTATCAGAGTTAAACTTTAGGTGTTTATCTAAAACCTTATCAAGTTGAATTCGATGGCGTAATATATCTGATAATACTAATGCAGACATTTCTCGTGCGGTCATATTAATAATTACAATTTTAGAATGGTAATCAGAGTTTAATTTTCAGTATTAATGGAAAAGAAAAAAGGATTGCCATTATAAAATTCCTGACTTGTTAATACCTTTTTTCCTGGTAACTGCAGTTTCAAGATTCTTATAATTTTGTCAGCGGTTGCGATATCCACACCACTTGCTGAATAATCTACAATAGCTCCAGGATGCAGCTTCTTAGAAAAATTTTCGAGTATTTCTGCCTCCCAGATTCGAATAGTCGTATTGTTTAAATCAAAGTATGCAATAGGTGCTGGATTCATTGCCCTGATTAATCTGTCGATTTCAACTGCTGTTTTTGACCAATCAACCCGAGCATCATGTTTGTGAATTTTTGACGCATAAGTTGCAAGCGTACTATCTTGTGGTATTGTTTGTACTGTATTTATCATAAGACTATCAAGAAAATGCAAAATGCATTCCCCACCTAATTTTGCTAATTTGTCATGTAATATCCCTGAAGTATCGCTTTGCTTGATAGGACATGATTTTTGAATAATAATATCCCCAGTATCTAGCCCCGCATCCATTTGCATAATAGTTATCCCCGTTTCGGTATCACCAGCAATAATTGAATGTTGAATAGGTGCCGCGCCGCGCCAGCGCGGTAACAAAGAGGTGTGTATATTTATACAACCATATCGTGGTCTGCGGATTATGTCTTCAGCGAGAATCAGTCCATATGCCGCAACTACAAGTACATCAAGATTACTTAATTCATTAGCACTATCAAGCTCAGCACTTGATTCGGGTTGATCAATAATTAGATTATGCAATAAGGCTAAATCTTTTACTGGACTCGTTTGTATTTTTTTGCCGCGTCCTGATGGACGATCAGGTTGGGTATAAATTCTTAGAATGTTGTGATGACTTATATTAATAATTGTATCTAGAATTTTTGCTGCCAATTCAGGCGTGCCAGCAAAAGCAATATTCAATCCTTGAGGCATATCAGATTAGAATAACTGTACTTGTAATTTATCTTGTTTAATCTGTTTTTCCACTCGTTTTTCAATTCTATTCCTCTTTAATGGAGATAAATAATCTATGAATAACTTACCATCAAGATGGTCAATTTCATGCTGTATACAAACAGCAAGCAAATCATCAGCTTGTTGTTCTATAACTTTGCTATCTAATGTTAAATATTTGACAGATATGATTTCAGAACGTTGTACAGTTTCAAATACATCGGGAACCGATAGACAACCTTCCTGCATTTCTTCGTTTCCTGTTGCAGAAATTATTTTGGGATTGACCAGAATCATCGGATTTGGGTTTTCATTATTTAAATCAATAACAATAATTCTTTTTTGAATATTTACCTGAGTAGCCGCGAGACCGATTCCGTTTTCAACATACATTGTTTCTAGCATGTCTTTTGCCAACTCTTTAATCGAGTCATCAATTCTTTCTATAGGACTCGCTATTTTCCGCAATCGCGGGTCAGGAAAGCGTAATACTTCCAGCACTGCCATCTTTTATTGCTCCAAATAATCTTCTAACTTACTGATAGTATACAGGAAAACCATATGTTAGGGTAAAACTATGGTGTGTCTGGTTACATTCTGCTAGACTTTTCTGAATTCACATTAAATATTTTTCGTAAGGCTCGGCTTATGCTACATAAAATCGTATTTTTCCTGTCGCTTTTTACAGTAAGCTTATTTTTAGGAGCTCAGACAGTACAGGTAAATCCTGACCACCCTGATCAATATACTGTACAAGAAGGCGACACCCTATGGGATATTTCCGGGGAATTTCTTGTTGATCCATGGCGATGGCCTGAAATTTGGCAAGTAAATTCTCAAATTAATGATCCTCACTTGATTTATCCAGGGGATGTCATACGACTTAGCTATGATGGAGAGTCGCCTATCCTGACTGTTAACAGGGCTAGCAATGGAGGGCGGTTTGTCAAACTGTCACCTTCCATCAGAGAGAATGAAAGAGATAGAGCTATTTATACTATTCCTATTGACGTTATTAGACAGTTTTTAACCAGACCTTTGACCATCGGTGAAAATGAGATGGATGATTGGCCCTATATAGTTTCCAGTTATGAACAGCACCTTGTTGCGTCACCAGGTGTGGAGATTTATGTTAGAGGGTTAGATGCATCGTCAATTTCAAAGAAATATGCCATATACAGGAAAGGTCCTGAATATATCAGCAAATCCGGGGGTAGTACGAAAACTCTAGGCTATGAAGCTATGTTCATAGGAGAGGCTCAGATCACGGCATACGGTGATCCATCCACGGCAATGATTACCAGCGCAGTAAAAGAAGCTATGATTGGTGATCGATTAATTGAGCAAACTGATGACGAGATATTTACTAATTTTATTCCCAGCAGTCCAGATTCGACAATTATTGGTAGTATTATTTCGGCTGAAGGCGTACTAACAGAAATCGGTCAATATCAGGTGATTGTCCTCGACAAGGGATCTGCAGATGGGGTAGAAGTTAGTAATGTCTTTGGTGTTTTTCAAAAAGGGAGTCTTGTAAATGACAAGGTAATGAACACTGCAAAGTCGCCTGATGATTCAGATTTAATTGACTATCTAGGTAAGTCAAAATCAAGAGGAGTACCGATTACATTACCTGAGGTTCGTGCAGGAGTTATTTTGGTATTTAGGACATTTGAACAAGTGAGTTATGCCTTGGTTATGGAAGCTTTAACACCTATTCACATTAATGACAGCTTTAAAGGTTTATAGTATATTTTACTTGAGTTAAAACCTTAATTCTTCAAATTTATTGTAATTTAGGATACAGCTATTTAATCTGTCATAATTTGAAATTTTAGTAGGTAAATATAAAATGCCCCTAATGGAATAGTGGGTAATTATGGAGTTTATCATGGACGACGTAGACGCATCCCAGGAGTTGGTGAGCTGGTTAATATTGATACATACAGCCAGTTTATCCCTAATCAAATTCAAAAAGTTACTTCTTCATTATAGTACAGCCCATCAGTTAGTTTGTGCTGAAACCTGTGAGTTAATTGACGCAGGAATAAATTATAAGACGATACAATCTTTTCGAGAACCGAACTGGGAACAAATCGAAATTGATATTGCGTGGTTGGGTGTATCAGGTAATCACTTTATAAGTTGTATGGATATACGCTATCCAACCTTATTACGAGAAATTCCAGATCCGCCTATTGGGCTTTTTATTTCTGGAAATGTTGATGTATTGAGTAAGATACAGATCGCGATAATTGGTACAAGAAAACCAACGCCTGGCGGGCGAAGAACAGCGATTGAATTTGCCAGACAAATTGGAAATCTTGGTATCATTGTTACGAGTGGATTAGCAGTTGGTATAGATACGGCTGCACATATGGGAGCTTTATCATCAAATAGCCCAACAATAGCAGTATTAGGCAATGGATTAGATATGATCTATCCAAAAGCTAATACTCAGCTTGCGGAAAAAATATGTGAAAATGGAGCTATCGTTTCAGAATTTCCGGTCGGGACAAAGCCTCTACCTTCTCATTTTCCAAGAAGAAACAGAATAATTAGTGGTTTATCAGTTGGTACTGTTGTGGTAGAAGCTGCTCTAAAGAGTGGCTCATTAATTACTGCACGTTTGGCAATGGAGCAAGGTAGGGAGGTTTTTGCTATACCCGGCTCGATTTATAACCCTGTATCGAGGGGCTGTCATACTTTAATTAGTGATGGGGCAAAATTAACAACAAATATTGAAGACATACTTGATGAGATAGGCCCTCTGATTTCTGTCGCACAAGAGTGTAGATCAGAATTTAAAAAACAATGTCAATTAAATGAAAGACTTGACGAACAGAGTAAACTATTGCTTGATAATATAGGCTTTGACAGCATAACCGTTGATCAACTTGTATGCGAAACCGGTTTTGCATCACACACAATTACAATTTTACTATTTGATTTAGAGCTAAATGGTATGGTTGAATCATTACCTGGAGGAAGGTTTGCAAGAAAAATGTAGGAACATAATATTATCATGAAAGAGACAGTATTCGATGTATTAATGTATTTATTTAATAACTATCTTGATGATGATTATGAATTAAATACTGATCAAGATTCTCTTCGTAAAGTGTTAATGCTCGCCGGATTTGAAGAAAATCAGGTGAAAAAAGCATTTGATTGGCTGGAGAGTTTGTCATATCAAGACTTGACCAAAAATGATAAAAAAACTCCAAGTAGTATTTCACACAGAATATTTAACGATCATGAAATGGATAAGCTTGGCACTGATTGTAGAGGGTTAATTACTTATCTGGAGCAAGCGGATATTTTAGATTCTGGTGATCGTGAATTAGTAATCGACCGGGTAATGGCACTGGAGTCAGATGAGATTGACATATACCAACTAAAATGGGTTGTATTAATGGTATTACTAAATCAACCAGGTAAAGAAGCAGCATTTACCTGGATGGAAGGTGTGGTAATGGATCAAATGGAAACCGGATTTCATTAGATATATTTTAAATTAACAATTACTAATCATAAGGATAATTTTGTAGAATGAGTGAAACATTAGTAATAGTAGAATCTCCAGCAAAGGCAAAAACCTTAGCGCGGTATCTGGGTGATGGCTATAAAGTGATTGCATCATACGGTCACGTAAGAGATTTGATGCCAAAATGGGGTGCTGTCGAACCTGAAAAAGATTTTGAGATGCACTATCAAATTATCGAAAAAAACTCAAAATCTGTTGATGCAATAGCTAAGGCCGTAAAGTCAGCAGACAGAATATTACTGGCAACTGACCCTGATCGTGAAGGCGAAGCCATCTCCTGGCATTTACTAGAATTACTCAAAGAGAGAAATGTTCTAAAGGATAAAGAAGTTAAAAGAGTAGTTTTTCATGAAGTAACTAAATCTGCGATTCAGGATGCGATTGAGCATCCTCATGACTTGTCGATAGATTTGATAAATGCACAACAAGCCCGTAGAGCATTGGATTATTTGGTTGGATTTAATTTATCACCACTACTTTGGAAAAAAATCCGACGAGGCCTGTCCGCAGGGCGTGTACAAAGTCCTGCGTTACGAATGATTGTTGAGCGTGAAGAGGATATTGAAAAATTTAAAAAACGTGAATACTGGACAATCGAAGCTGATCTTAGCCACAAGAAACAGGAGTTTACTTCCAAGTTAACAGTCTTAAAAGGGGAAAAACTAAAACAGTTTACCATTACTGACTCTGATACAGCGCACTCTGCAATGGACGAACTTTTAAAAATTTCCAATGGTGAATTGTTGGTTTCTGAAATCGTAAAGAAACAACGAAAACGACAACCCTCACCACCTTTTATAACATCTACAATGCAGCAAGAAGCGGTCCGGAAATTGGGTTTTACTGCACAGAAAGCTATGCGAACAGCGCAACAATTATATGAGGGTATTGATATTGGTGATGGCGCTGTAGGTCTAATTACTTATATGAGAACTGATTCTGTAACCCTTGCGCAGGATGCGGTTCAGGAAATACGTGATTACATAGAAAGTACCTATGGAAAAGAATCTATACCAGCCCAGGCAAGAGAATTTAAAACTAAATCAAAAAATGCCCAGGAAGCTCATGAGGCAATTCGTCCTACATCAGTCAATTATGTCCCTAAAGAAATAAAATCAAAACTTACATCAGATCAATATAAATTATATGAGTTAATCTGGAAACGGGCGGTCGCATGTCAAATGAGTAATGCTTTAATAGATACTGTTTCAGTAGATCTTGGCTGTGGTACTGACAACTTATTTCGTTCAAGTGGTTCTACTGTTGCTTTTAAGGGATTTCTCGCAGTATATGAAGAAGGGCAGGATGATGATAAAAAAGAAAAGGATCAGAAGGAATTACCACCTTTGAAAAAAGATGAAATAATTAAACTTATAAAAATTCGTCCTGAACAACACTTTACTGAACCACCACCCAGGTTTTCAGAAGCCACATTAGTGAAAACATTGGAAGAATACGGAATTGGTCGTCCATCAACTTATGCTTCTATAATTTATACGCTCAATCAACGAGGATATGTTGAAATTGAAAGTAAACGGTTTATACCAACAGATGTAGGAAGGATCGTAAAACGTTTTCTCACAGAACATTTTAAAGATTATGTTGACTATGATTTTACTGCAAAACTTGAAGATGAGTTGGATGCTGTCTCAAGAGGTGAAAAAGAATGGGTGCCGTTGATGAAAGAATTTTGGGGGCCGTTTTCAGAAACAATCAAAGATAAAGAGGACAATGTCAGCAGGAGCGAAGCAAACCAGGCACGAGAATTGGGTATTGAACCTAAAAGTGGGCATCCAGTCTCAGTCAGAATGGGACGTTATGGCCCTTACGTTCAAATTGGTACAAAAGATGATGAAGATAAGCCTCGTTTTGCCGGTCTTAGGCCCGGTCAGAGAATGGATGTGATTACTTTTGATGAGGCCATGGAATTGTTCAAATTACCCAGAGAATTGGGTGAAACTAGTGATGGGGATGAGATTGTTATAAATATTGGTAGATTTGGTCCATACGTGCGTTATGGTAGTAAATTCGTGTCATTAAAGAAAGAAGATGATCCTTATACAGTCAACCTTGAGCATGCCCTAGAATTAATTGCAGAAAAAATAAAAGCGGATGCAGAAAAACAGATTAAAATTTTTGAAAATGAGGGAATATCAATTTTAAAAGGTCGATATGGTCCATACGTTACAGATGGTAAAAAAAATGCGAGAATCCCAAAAGACAGAGAACCTGAGTCTTTAACCTTGGAAGAATCCCAAACCTTGTTGGAAGAAGCGCCCGCCACAAGAGGGAAAAGACGAGGGGCAAAAAAGGCCGGGTGAAATGATTAATTTACAATAATTTATTGGTTCGAACTATGAAAAATTCAAAAAAATTTGTAGCTGTATTAATGGGTTCAGATTCGGATTTGGACATTATGAAGCATACTGTCGATATTTTGGACAAGATGTCTATACCTCGTGAAGTCAAAATTACCTCTGCACACCGTACACCAGAAGCAACGCATGATTATGTAAAGGATGCTGATAAAAGAGGTTGTGCGGTTTTTATTGCTGCAGCTGGACTCGCTGCACATTTAGCTGGTTCTATAGCTGGAATTACAGTTAAACCTGTCATTGGTGTGCCAATAGATGGAGGAAGCTTAGGCGGTATGGACGCATTATTATCTACGGTACAAATGCCAGCCGGAATTCCAGTCGCCTGTGTTGCGATAGGTAAACCAGGGGCAAAAAATGCGGCCTACCTGGCAGCTCAAATCCTGGCTCAATCTAATGAGGCAATATCTGCTGCATTAATTGAAGAGCGTGTTGATAATGTTCGAATTATCGAGAATAAGAACAAATCATTAGATGAGTTAAATGCAAAAAGCAGTTGAAACCCTGGCAAATCAATCATTCCGTTAATGTAATCTTGAATGGTGGGGTACTAGCTTATCCAACCGAAGCCGTCTATGGTCTCGGTTGTTCGCCATATTGTCTAGCTGCCGTTTATAAAATCTTACGACTAAAACGACGAAATGCCTCAAAAGGCTTAATCCTGGTTGGAAATGATATTAAACAGTTTGAAGATATGATTGATTTTGATAAGGTTAAAAATATATCAGAAATTCTCGATACATGGCCCGGACATATAACATGGATTTTACCTACTAAACCCCGAGTGCCAAATTGGTTAACTGGAAACAATAATGGGCTTGCCGTTCGAATATCAGCACATGCGATTATTAATCAGCTTTGTAAAAAAATAGGAATAATGGTATCTACTAGTGCAAATCCAGCAGGATTTAAAACAGTAAAAAATTCTTCACAAGTAAGGGCCTATTTCGGAAATGATGTTGATTATATTTACCCAGGGTGTGCAGGGCCAGCAACAAATCCATCTGAAATACGTGATGCAATCACAGGGAATGTCCTGAGAAGATGAAGACAAGACTAAAGTTGTCAATTGCGTTTTTTCACGTATTACAGCATATCTGCCTCTAATCTAAATAATATCCAAAAATAAATGGTTAAAACAATGAGTTAAGGTTGACACTGGTGCAAGATTATTTAAAAATGCACGGCTTGCTTAATTTTGGAGGGGTACCCAAGCGGCCAACGGGGGCAGACTGTAAATCTGCTGGCTATGCCTTCGTAGGTTCGAATCCTACCCCCTCCACCAATTTGGTGGAGAAAGCTGTATTTTACTGACAAAGGATTATTATGAATTCATGTCATGTTTAGCAGGTTTGTTAAGTTGTGAGCTAATGAGGTGGTTAAAAGTATGGCGTACGTCACATCTGTTTGATGTGAATCGGATTGGCAGGGTTTATCAAGGCGGGTGTAGTTCAATGGTAGAACCTCAGCCTTCCAAGCTGATGGTGTGGGTTCGATCCCCATCACCCGCTCCAATTCAAAGCGACAAGTTATAAGCTATCGACAATATGAAAAAATTTTTAATTTTAGCTTATAATTTGTCGTTTTTTATTATAAGTAGCTGGGATCTTTGGGTTTTATAATGCCCATATAGCTCAGTCGGTAGAGCACTTCCTTGGTAAGGAAGAGGTCACCGGTTCAAATCCGGTTATGGGCTCCAGTTTGCAGATAGCTAATTGTAGAGTGTCCAATTTATTTATTATTCTAGAATCGCGTGAGGAGAAATTTCCATGTCCAAGGAGAAGTTTGAGCGAAATAAGCCACATGTCAACGTAGGCACGATAGGACATGTGGATCATGGTAAGACAACGTTAACGGCAGCGATAACGAAGACGATGTCAACGAAGTTTGGTGG